>NZ_LR699120.1:300000-421424 GCF_902459485.1 Aquicella siphonis | reverse complement strand
CATTTGTTATGTTTTAACATAAATAAAAAAACACGTATGAATTTGCATTATCTTGTTGTGTGTTTGTTTATCTTTAGTTTAGTTTTTGTTTACGTACCGATAACATATTGATAACAATGTTTTTTAACACGAGAAATGTGACATTTATGGGAAACGATGTGACGGATATGGGATGAAGTGTGACGTTCATGGGAAGGGATGTGACGAATATGGGACAACATGTGACGGATGTGGGACAGGAAAAAAAAGAAATCAAGAAGGAGCTGAAAAAACATGCGGCGACTATCCATTGCTCGAATACACTAAGCTTGTTACAGCGCAAGATCACGAATGCCTTGCTATATCATGCCTACAAAGAACTCATGCTTAAAGATGAGCACGAGATCACTGTGAACCAGCTTTGCCGTTTAATAGGCTATCAGGGACACAATCACGCCGCGATTAAAGAGGCGTTCAAGGGATTGATTTCAACCGTGATTGAATGGAATTTGATTAATGATGAAACCGGTTCTGAAAACTGGACAGCAAGTTCCATTATCGCGAGCGTCAGTCTGGAAGGCCCGCTTTGTTATTACGCATATTCTCCCCGTATGAAGCAATTGCTGCATTCACCTTCCATGTTCGGAAAAATTGACTTGGTCATACAGTCCCGGTTCCGATCCAGCTATGGACTGGCGTTATATGAGAACTGCATACGTTATCGGGGGCTTCCCACTACCAAATGGTTTGATATGGATTTGTTTAAGAAGCTTATGGGTGTTCCTGCCGGAAAGTATGAGGTGTTTCGCGATTTTAAACGACGGGTGTTGGACAAGGCGGTTGAAGAGGTTAACACATATTCTGATCTGGTCATAGAATCAGAATATGTGCGTGAAGGGCGAAAGGTAGTCAAGGTCCGCTTTAAACTAAAAGAACGCGCGAAAAAAACCCGTCTTGGGGGAAACAAACAGGCCGCCAGTTTGCAGACGGATTCTGGCCATGAAGAAATAAGGACCAGATTAACCAGCCTTTATGGGTTGTCCAATGAACAGATAGAACAGATCTTTTCTCAATATGACGGCCAGTACATTCAGGACAAAATGACTGTCATCGAAAATTCCAAGCCGTTTCAGGACGGCAAGGTGCAAAACCTTGCCGGGTATCTCCTCAGCGCAGTCAAAAACAATTATCAGCCCGCGAAATCCGCCTCTTTGCCTGTCATCGATCTTGAGGGTGCAAGAATGGAATTGGAATTCGCAGAGGTGAAACGGCAAATTGAATCAATCCGTGAAGACTATCATCACCATAGGGAAAATCTGATTCATGAAGCCATTGAGTCACTTTCTACTGAAGACCGCCAACAATTCATGGCGGATTTTCAACGTGCCGCGGAACCTGTGATCAAGACCATTCTGAAATTGCAGCGGAGCAAGTATACACGCGAAAATGTATGGGAGTCTCCGCAAATCAAGGCATTGTTGCGGCAATTCGCCGTGCGCGAGATGGATTTTCTCAATGTGCCGACTTTGGATGAATTTGTTTCTCTTCAGGATGAAATCAAAATAGAAGCCTGGCAAAAACTGAAATCCTTCGATCCTGACCATCCATTGTTGCGATCAAATGAGTAATGATCCTGATATCGGGGATATTAGGAATCCGGAGGCGAGTTTGTTAGTAATAGTCCTTATTCACAATATCGACAAATGAGCTATAATTGAATCGTTCATCTATAGTTCTTTCAACCTACAGGGAGAAACATCATGGTAGCGAAAAAGAAAAAAGGCGGAGCGAAAAAGAAAAAGTAACAATAGCAGGCAAAAACCAGGGGATCTGGCTAGATCTCCTGGTTTTTTATTTTATGAGATCCGCTTTTTGAGGTCATGCGGCAAGCTCACCCCTGCTTTCTGACAACGACAGCCTTGAGGTAATCTGTTTCAGGAATGCAAAGATGCACAGGATGATCCGGTCCCTGGTGACCGCGCTCAAGGATCTGGATTGTGCTTTGTGTCCGGTAGGCACAGCGCTGCAGGATGCCTATCAGGTCTTCCATGCTGAGGTGCATGGAACAAGAACAGGAAAAAAGAATGCCGTCAGCCGGCAGCAGCTTGAGAGCCAGTTCATTCAGCCGTTGATATGCGAGCAATCCTTCCTTGCGATCCTTCGCCTTTTTGATAAAAGCAGGCGGATCGAGCACAATGACTTGATATTGTTTTCCTTGCTGGTGCAATCTTTTCAGGGCGGTGAATGCATCGTCGCAAATTACGGAAACCTGATTTTCAACCTGATTGAGTTTCGCGTTTTGCGCTATAAAGCCGGCGGCAAGCTCAGACACTTCGATACAATCCACATGATTGGCTCCATAAACGGCAGCTTGCACGCCCCAGCCGCCAACATAGCTGAACACGTCCAGCACGGTGCGATGCCTAGCGTAAGCTCTCAAGCGCGCGCGGTTCAGACGGTGATCATAAAACCAGCCGGTTTTTTGTCCCTTCAATAATGGCGCAGTAAATGTGATGCCGTTTTCTTCCAGCGTGATGACATCAGGAGGACGCCCGAAAGCCGGTCTGACATCAATTTCCAGGCCTTCCTGTACGCGAATCGGGCTGTCATTTCGCAAAAGCAGGGATGTCAGATCAGGAAAACATTCTCGCAGGGCGCCGACAATGGCATTGGTTTTGAGCTCCATTCCGGCGGTATTGATCTGCATGACAAAGTCATTACCGAACCGGTCTATCACCACTCCTGGCAATTGATCCGCTTCGCTGAACACCAGGCGGTAACTGGAACAGGAAAACAGGTGTTCGCGCAGTGCGAGCGCAGCCAGGATACGACGGGTGATCAAGCCCTGGTCCAGCCGGTCTTCCGGATTGCGAGAGAAAAGACGGGCCGCGATCAGCGAGTGAGGGTTGGCATAAGCCACGCCCAGAGGAGTCTGATCGTGTCCTTGAACAAATACTTCCTGGCCTGGATTCAAGCTTTTCATCGGCGTGGCGCGGGTATCAATTTCATTACTATATACCCAGGGATGCCCTGAGCGAATACGGCGGTCTTCACCTTTTTTTAAACGGACAGAGGGCAGTGGCATAGCAGCAAACGCGGCGTTGTTATCGGGTCGAAGAGAGTAACGCCGCGGGACCGGTTCGTCAAATGGATTCTAAGGCCGCGCGAGTTTCATTGGCCGTACTTTGGGACTTCGGCACCAGGAAGCGTCGAGGAGGCAGGATTGGAATTTCCTCCTATGAAAGACGGGAAGCGAAATATGCTGCCGATGCCAGACAACATGCCGGGTGTGGAGGATTTCTGCGGCTCTGCTTGTAAAATCTGGTTTGTCCCTCCTTCACAGCGTCTTTCGAATTCTTCAAAGCTGATTTGCAGATGATCCTGCGAGCGATAGTAAAACTCATAATGAAAAAGAAAGTAATTAGGCTGAAAATAGAAGGGAATATTCTCATTCAGAGTTTTGCTCTTTGGAAGCTTGGCGTCGCGGTGTAAATCAGGGCACAACAGATTGGGGAACAATCCTGCGCGCATGGCCTTGCAGGTGGAAATGGTATCACCCAGTTGAGACAATTTGATCAGGTTGAAATGATATACCTGGATGAGCGCATCGACTTCTTCCTTTGATTTTTTTTCAGCCATCAATCTGAGGATTCCAGCTTCCTGTTCATTGGCTTCATGCCGCAATGCATCAATATAGGCATTAAAGTCATGGGCCAGGTCGGATTCCTGTAACTTTGCGATCGCGTAAGTCCGAATCGCATGAATAGTGGCGGAAAGCATGGATTGTTCTGTGCCGTATTTAGTCAAATCAGTTAACAATTTGACCCAGCCTTCTACTGCTTGCAATTTATCTGCCAGCTTGGAATGAAGATCATCAGAGTCAGCATAAAACATCCGGTTGACGACTAAACAAGTCCCCGATTTGCTGACCTCATTATCCCGGTAGAGAGATTCGAGAATTCCCTGCACTGAACTCCATGTATGAGTGCGGCGAAATTGTAGGTATTCATTTAAAAAAGCCGTGAAAACCCGGGGATTCGGAAGGGGCATGGGAAGACTCCTTATTAAAGAATGAAGTACGCATTTCCAGGATGACAAAAATCAATACTAATTCAATTTGCTTAAGAAATTCTTAAGATTGTGCTATAAGGCGTGAGTTGCCGCTGATAGGTAATGATTGTGTCGGGATTTTTATGAGACTGGCGTTAATTAATTTAATAGCGAAAAATTTATTTCAAGCGAATGCGTTTTAGGTACAATTTGACGAAACCATGACTACAGACCACGCAGGAGAGGAACATGACGTTTTTGAATTTTGCGCTAGGCGAAACGGTAGATATGCTGCGCGAAGCAGTCAGTGAATTTGCCGAGCGTGAAATTGCGATCCGGGCCGCAGAAATTGATAGCAGCAACCATTTTCCAGTCGAACTATGGCCTAAATTGGGGCAGTTGGGATTGCTGGGCATTACTGTTGAAGAAGAATATGGCGGATCCGGTTTAGGGTATCTTGAGCATGCGGTCGCCATGGCTGAAATCAGCCGCGCGTCTGCTGCGATCGGTTTAAGTTATGGCGCGCATTCCAACTTGTGTGTGAACCAGATCCGTCTCAACGGGACACATGAGCAAAAAATGCGATATCTTCCCAGATTATGCAGCGGCGAATACGTGGGCGCACTTGCAATGAGTGAAACTCAGGCAGGTTCGGATGTCATGGGCATGCAGCTGCGCGCTGAACGTAAAGGGGATCATTTTGTGCTAAACGGCACCAAAATGTGGATTACCAACGGCCCTGACGCGGATGTACTGGTAGTGTATGCGCGCACGAATCCTCATGGCGGCTCGCGCGGAATCAGCACTTTTCTGATCGAGAAAGGTTTTGCAGGGTTTCATACCGCTCAAAAGCTGGACAAGCTTGGCATGCGTGGTTCTAATACCTGTGAATTGGTATTTGAGAATTGCGCAGTACCGGCCGAGAATCTTCTGGGGAAAGAAAACCATGGTGCGAAAGTGTTAATGCGAGGATTGAATTATGAACGGGTGGTGCTTGCAGCAGGGCCGGTAGGCATCATGCACGCCTGTATGGATATCGTGATGCCGTATGTTCATCAACGCAAGCAGTTTGGCAAATCCATTGGAGAGTTTGAAATGATGCAAGCCAAGCTTGCCGATATGTATACCGCGCTTATGACGTCGGAATCGTATCTTTATGCGGTTGCCAAGGCTTGTGACCGCGGCGATGTGACTCGCAAGGACGCTGCCTCAGTGATTCTCTATACGGCCGAGAGAGCCACCTGGATGGCCGGCGAAGCTATACAATGCTTGGGTGGAAATGGTTATATCAATGATTATCCCACCGGCCGGTTGTGGCGTGATGCAAAATTATATGAAATTGGCGCTGGGACTTCTGAAATACGCCGCATGCTGATTGGGCGGGAATTATTTGATGAGACTAAATAAGTGAGGATCAACCGTGCCTGGATTTCAAACACAAATCAATCAAGACGATAAAACGTTTATTCAGAATGCAAGCGTCATGCGTGCTCTGACAGCTGATTTGAAGAAAATAATCAAAAAGATCCATGAGGGTGGAGGTCAAAAAGCCCGGGATCGGCACCGCCAGCATGGGAAATTGCTGCCGCGGGACCGCATCGAATTATTGCTGGATCCCGGTTCGGATTTTCTTGAATTGTCTCCGTTGGCGGGTCATGGTCTTTATGAGGATGATATCCCGGCGGGCGGCATCATTACCGGCGTCGGCCGCATCATGGGTGTTGACTGTATGCTGGTGGTGAATGATGCGACGGTCAAAGGGGGAACTTATTATCCCATTACAGTCAAAAAGCATTTGCGAGCGCAAAAAATAGCCGAGCAAAACCGCTTGCCCTGTATTTATCTCGTCGATTCCGGAGGCGCGTATCTGCCCAAGCAGGATGAGGTTTTTCCGGATGAAAATCACTTTGGCCGGATTTTTTATAACCAAGCCACCATGTCTGCGCAAGCCATACCTCAGATTGCTGTAGTGATGGGCTCTTGCACGGCAGGAGGCGCTTATATTCCTGCCATGGCGGATGAATCCATCATGGTGCGAGAGCAGGCCACCATATTTTTGGCTGGTCCGCCGCTGGTCAAGGCGGCGACGGGAGAAGTGGTGACGGCGGAAGCACTGGGTGGTGCGGATGTGCATTGCCGGACTTCTGGTGTGGCGGATCATTACGCGCAAAACGATGAACATGCGCTTGCCATGACACGGCGCATTATTGCCAACCTGAATTATCAGAAGAAAGGTTCGGTTGTCATGCAGGAATCTCATGCGCCTCTTTATGACCCTCAGGAGTTATACGGAATCATTCCGGCAGATTCTCGCTACCCCTTTGACGTCCGCGAAATCATTACCCGTATTGTCGATAGTTCGGAATTCGATGAATTCAAGGCATTGTATGGGAAAACGCTGGTGTGTGGATTTGCACACATCTGGGGTATTCCGGTCGGTATTGTTGCCAATAACGGGATCCTGTTTTCCGAATCTGCTTTGAAAGGCACGCATTTTATCGAGTTATGTGCGCAAAGAGGGATACCTCTGTTGTTTATGCAAAATATCACGGGGTTTATGGTGGGCAGCAAGGTGGAGTCGGAAGGAATAGCGAAAAATGGGGCAAAGCTGGTAACCGCCGTGGCATGCGCGAAAGTGCCAAAAGTGACGGTGATCATTGGCGGGAGTTATGGCGCAGGAAACTATGCCATGTGTGGTCGTGCCTATGAACCGCGTTTTTTGTGGATGTGGCCTAACGCGCGTATATCCGTCATGGGCGGTGAACAGGCTGCCAGTGTGCTTGCACAAGTGACGAGGGAAAAGAAAAAGCGGCATGGAGAATCCTGGACCGAGGAAGAAGAAAAAGCCTTGAAGGCGCCGTTACTGGAGCAGTATAACAAGCAATCGTCTGCCTATTATTCCAGTGCTCATTTATGGGATGATGGTATCATTGACCCTGTAGATACCCGCAGGACTGTGGGAATGAGCTTGTCTATCGCCTTGAACGCGCCTGTTTTACCGACGACATATGGATTATTTAGGATGTAATCATGACAACTGAATTCATCAAGGTTTCCCGGTCGGACGGCATCGGGATTATTACACTGAACAGACCGGACAAGCGTAACGCCATGCATGGCCCGATGATTGTTGAATTACTTCGCGCTCTCAAGAAGTTCGCCAATGATGATTCGCGTTTACTATTACTTCATGGTGAAGGAGAGCACTTTTGCGCGGGCGGAGACATAGCTTGGATGCAGAAAATCGCCTTGGGTTCCGATGATGAGAATTATGATGATGCCCAGTCGTTGGCTGATTTGCTGTACCACCTTTATACTTTCCCCAAGCCCAGTCTGGTTTTGGCGCATGGCATGACCCTGGGCGGAGGAATGGGGCTGCTGGCGGCGGCGGATATTGCTGTTGCTTCCCGTAGCGCAAGTTTTGGCCTGCCGGAAGTAAGAATTGGATTGACGCCCTCCATGATTAGCCCCTATGTGATTGCAGCCATAGGTGAGCGTGCCGCGCATTATTATTTTTTGACCGGCGAACGGTTTGGTGCAGAAGAGGCTTTTCGAGTGGGACTGATACATCAGTTAAGTGAAGCTGACGCATTGATGAGTACGGGCATGAGTCTTGCCCAAACCCTGCTTATGAACAGTCCTCAGGCGTTACGGTCTGCAAAACAGCTTATACGCCGTGTTTCCAAACAGACAATCTCTGAAGATCTTGCGCAAAAAACCGCGGAACACCTTGCAGAATTACGCACGACTGCAGAGGCACAGGAAGGACTGCATGCTTTTCTTGAAAAGAGACCGCCCAAATGGCAATAGCGTGTGGCGGGAAGGTGATTTCCAGTACGTGACAGGGTGGTTGCGGCTAATACGGCTTTAAGAGTGCGTGCCGGCAGAATTGTTCAAAGCTCAAGATTGTTTACTGAGGATTCTGTTTTGAATAGGATACGGGATCAGTATCATGTATACTGTAGAATCAGGCAGCTACACAATGGATAGGAAGCTCTCGGGGTAAGAAATGACTTTTCCGCACCATATCAAAATTGTTGAAGTGAGTCCGCGTGATGGATTACAAAATGAATCTCAGATTCTCCCGGCGCCAGTCAAGATAGAATTTATCAATCTGTTATCACAAACAGGTCTTCCTGTAATCGAAACAACCAGTTTTGTTTCTCCAAAATGGATTCCACAACTTGCCGACGGCAGTGATGTATATCAGGGGATTCAAAAAAATCCTAAAGTTGTTTACCCTGTCCTGGTTCCCAACATGAAGGGACTAGAAGCAGCCATCGCAGTGGGCGTCAAGGACATTGCGGTATTTACCACGCCTTCCGAAGCTTTTTCTCAGAAAAACGCCAATTGTTCTGTTACGGAAAGCTTGCACCGTATTGCTGAAGTGGTGGAAATGGCGAAAAAGAAGCGCATCCGTGTACGGGGCTATCTTTCCTGCGTGTTAGGCTGCCCTTATGAGGGTAAAATCGCTCCGGAAAAAGTGGGTGAAATTGGAGAGATACTATTGCGCATGGGATGTTATGAAATTTCCCTGGGTGATACGATTGGGGTAGGCACGCCCCCTAAAATCAAGCGTCTGCTGGAAGTGGTCAGCCGTCACGTACCATTAAAATATCTCGCGGTTCATTTTCATGACACCTATGGCCAGGCATTGGTTAATATCTATTCCGCATTGGAATTCGGTATCGGCATCATTGATAGTTCAGTCGCCGGGCTTGGGGGTTGTCCTTATGCAAAGGGAGCCTCAGGCAATGTCGCGACGGAAGATGTTGTTCATATGTTAAATGGTATGGGTATTGAAACAGGCGTAGATTTAAAACAGCTGATTGTGGCTGGAAGGTTTATATCAAAACAACTGGGCCGCATTCCACAGTCCAAGGTCAACTTGGCGCTTGGCGAGGCAATCGCCTAGCACTCATTTCAAAATCCGTGTTATGCAGCATCTCGCAAAAGGCTGTTTCGCATGCCATAAACAAAATAAATGATCAGGCCAATGATCGTCCAGATAATAAACCTCCACCAGGTGACGGCAGGTAAATTCACCATCAAATAAATGCAAAACATCATGCCCAGGATGGGAATTCCGGGATTAAGAGGCAATCTAAACGGACGCGGTATGTCAGGATGGGTGTATCTAAGCACCATCACTCCGCCGCAAACAAAGGTGAAAGCGGCGAGCGTGCCAATGTTGACAAGCTCGGCAGCCCGATTGATAGGCGCGATGCCCGCAATGAATGCGGTGGTCAACCCGGTTATCAGAATAATCGTAATAGGTGTATGTGTCTGGGTGTTGATAACCGATAAACGTGTGGGCAGAAGGCCGTCACGTGTCATGGCGAGACAGATTCGGGTCAATCCATAAAACATGACCAGCATGACTGTGGTAAGGCCTGCAATTGCGCCGGCAGCAATAAATCCGCCAATGGCATGATAACCAAGCCTGAGCATGGCTTCCGCGACCGGCGATTCCACGTTCAGAGTGGTGTAGGGAACCATGCCGGTCAATAATGCTGAGACAATAATGTAAATGAGTGTGCAGACAATCAGTGAGGTAATAATGCCAATGGGAATGGATTTCTGCGGTTCAATGGCTTCTTCTACCGCCGTTGACAGGGCATCGAAGCCAATATAGGCAAAAAAGACCAAGGCCGCTCCTTCCATAATGCCTTCCCACCCGAAAGGTGAAAAGGGGGTCCAGTTATCGAGATCAATGTTTACAGATGCGACAGCTATGAATACCCCTATCGTGATGAGTTTTATAAATACAATGGCAGCATTAAAGCGTGCGCTGTGCTTAACGCCAAGACAGGTCAGCAGAGTGATTGCGACAATGACAAGTACTGCTAGGAGATTAATGATCCCGCCTTCAAAGGGATTCGTGGTCAGGGATTCGGGTAAATTGATATGTATGGCTTGAAATAAATTGTTAACATAGCCCGCCCATCCGATGGCAACCGTTCCCACGCTCATGACATATTCCAGTAACAGATTCCAGCCGATAAACCAGGCTATGATTTCTCCAAAACCGGCATAAGCATAACTATATGCGCTTCCCGTACCGCCTATACTGGCTGCCAGTTCTGCATAGGCGAGCGCAGCAAGGAGAGAAGCGAAACCAGCAATCATATATGATACGACGATGGCGGGGCCAGCTTTGGTGGCTGCGGCTATTCCGGTCAATACGAATACACCAGCTCCGATGATGGCGCCTATTCCCATCAGGGTGAGGTCAAATGCACTTAATGACCGATACAATGAAGAACCTTGATGGATGTGTCCTATAGGCTTTTTACGTAACAGGTTGTTAGACATCATGTCTCTTCCTGACGATAATAGAACAATATTACACCATCAAGTTGAGGTTGTCATAGATTTGTCTCAGTAGGATTTGCTATAGCTTGATAAGCCGCCGCAGCCACTTTAATTTGTGGTCACTATAGGGAGGGTATTCAAGACCAACATCAATAGGCAGCGTTTTTTTGAAAATGCTTTTGGAGTGCGAGAATGTTTTAAAAGAATATTGGCCGTGATAAAACCCCAAGCCGCTTGGACCGACTCCGCCGAAAGGGAGATGATAATTGGTAATATGCATGACACAGTCATTGATACAGCCTCCGCCAAAAGAAAGACGAGTTAAAATTTCATGCTCAGTTTCGGGATTGTTTGTGAATAAATAAAGGGCCAGTGGTTTGGGCTGTGCTTTAATGGCTTGAATGACTTCCTGAGTGTTTTGAAAGGTGATGATGGGCAGGAGCGGGCCAAAAATTTCCTCCTGCATGACCGGCGCATCCCATGAGATTTGATCCATTAAAGTGGGAGAGATGTATAAGTCGCTGCGCCGGGTGCTTCCGCCAAAAATGATTCGTCCCGCGCGCATCAAAGCTGAAATCCGGTCGAAATGTTTCTGATTGATTATCCGACAATAGTCTTGGCTTTGTAATGGATCGTCACCATAAAACCTCCTGATTGTAGAGATAAGCTTTCCGATCAGTTCATCCTTGCGTGACTGGTGTACCATCAAAAAATCAGGCGCAAGACATACTTGTCCGGCATTCAGGAATTTTGATCGTGTAATACGACGGGCGGCAAAGTCAATATTTGCCGTTTCATCAACGATGCAAGGGCTCTTGCCGCCCAGCTCCAATGTCACGGGCGTCAAATGAGCGGCTGCGGCTTGCATAATGATTTTTGCAACCTGTGTCCCGCCCGTAAAAAACACATAATCGAACTTTTCTTCCAGAAGCTTCTGAGCTACCAGATGGTCACCCTTCACGGCCGCGATGTAGTCAGAGGGAAAATTTTCGCTGATCAGGCGGCAGATTACTTCCTGAGTATGCACGGCGATTTCGGAAGGCTTGACAATAGCGCAATTACCGGCACAGATCGCTCCTATCAGCGGCGACATGATTAGCATGAACGGATAATTCCAGGGGCCAAGAATCAATACGGACCCATAGGGTTCATAGCGAACAACTGATCGGCCCGGCCAGCAAAGTGGAAATATCGAGTGCACGCGTTTGGGGCGGATCCACCGATGAAGGTTTTTAATGATGAAATCAATCTCCTCGGTCACCAGGAGAATCTCTGATATGACAGATTCAGTTCTTGAGCGATTCAAATCCATCTTCATGGCATGAGTGATATCGGACTCATTTTTTTCAATGAGTGATTTCAACTTTTTTAATTGCCCGATACGAAATGACGCTGGCAGTGTAACGCCGCTGGCGAAGTAATTTCGCTGTGATTCCAGGAGCATATTGAAATTGTGATCCGTCATGCTTTTCAGTCTCCGCACGCTATCCTTCGTCGTTATCATATCTCATGAATAACAGTCTATGCACGAATTTGTCAGGCTTGAGCAGGATGACGGAACTGGCAGTTTGGGAATCGAGGTTATTTGTGCCGCTCGCTTCCTGAAGCGGGCAATAAAAATCGAGTCAAGACATTTTCACATATGCCCAAGTCTTTCCATCTGCAAGGAGAACAAATACGGTGAAACGTTTCCAGGGTTAACCGTTCCGCGATACGTTTTTTAGCGTGTTCCCAGGTGATGACGTCTCCTGGTTGAAAGTCGAGAGCCGCGGTATGAGACTGGTCAAGGGTTTGAATCTTTTCTTCAGAAGTGCAAGTCTTATGAGTGCGGTTAGGACAAGGATTGCAAATGGAATCCGTGTGGTCTATCACTTCGATGGAGGCGTTTTCACCCTGGTTTGAATTCAATGTTTGCATGATGTTCTGGAAATTCGCGACAAAGGCAGGAGAATAACCCCTGCCTTGAAAGCATAACGCGCAAAGAAAATGATGCGGACGAAAACGGAGAGACATTTATTGCCTTTTCCATAACTTTGGAATCACACATGCCACGGCTATGAGCTTAATGGGTTCGGATAACAAGAAGGGAACCAGACCAAATTCAATCGCAGCGCGCAATCCTGCATACTGTGCCAATATCGTCACACCTAGGAAAAAAATCACGCTTACACCTAAACAAGCCGCGACAAAACTGGTGTAGATATTTTTTGCGAAGCCTTTTTGCGCCAGATAACCACTTAAAAACGCAGCGGGGAGAAAACCAATAAGATATCCCATGGTAGGCCCATACAGTTTGGAGATGCCTGCCGAAAAATCAGCGAAGACCGGGATTCCGCAGATACCCGCCAGCAAATAAGCCATAATGACATAGCTGCCATTTCTTGGACCATACGCCATGCCAATTAGCACGACAGTGGTGCTTTGAAAAGTCAGTGGTACGGGCATGAGCGGAATGCTTAATTGCGAGGAGAACGCAAGAACCAGGACACCAGTGATTACAAGCAAGACTTGCTTTGCAAGGCCGCCCTGCTTTGAGCAAAAAATGCTCTGCATCGGAGTGTTCAAGCTGAGTGAATAAGTCATTTTTCCCCCTGTCTATAGGACATATCATGGGGGGACATGATAATAATTAAGGAATGAAAAGTAAAAGATATTTGAATATTCCGAAAGGAAATCAGTCTTGTCCAAGGTAATCACAACGGATGACATGCTGCTCTTCTGCCATACCGGATTTATCAGGAGATATACTGAATTGTCCCTGCCTGTCAGCGAGTGCTTCATGTTTCTTTTCAGGTACATGGTCATTCACAAGAGAGAGGGGAAGGCGCAGTGATTTGAAGTATCCCTTGTAATAAAAGTCAATGCGGGAGGATGACTGACTGGAAGTACAATTGATGCCGGATTTGTCCTTGAAGTCGTAATTAACAATGACAGTATCGGCGTCGTTTAGAGAGATAGTAAAGGGTATATGCCGATAAAAGACCGCGGCCTGGGTATTTGTGCTCAGCAGGACGGCGATGAACAGAATGAAAAAAGATTTCATGGACGGCATGAGATACCTCCTCGTTAATAATCGTTCTTATATTTTTCGCCGATATAGTACCACATGCCTGATTGATTTTGAACCCCGGATGAAAGCAAGGTGCGGTGAACAGGGAGTGAAAAACGAATTTCAGAGCATGTTGTTCCAGGAGCTGGCTTGGCTCTTTCCCAGGTTAATAGTTCCTTAATTGTTTCATGATAAATTGCGGGTTTTTCAATCACCACTTAGCTGGACGACAAGGAAGGCGATACTTTATGATTACTTGTATTTTGATAGGTTCCCATGCAAATCTGCACGCTTTTATGGCTCAATTGAATACCAATGCGGCCAGGCAGATAATAGTCGATGGCCAGATCGTGACTTTTAAGGTATTAACGCATCGCCACGGTGTACAAACCGCAGGGCAGGCCGAATTTATGCGTGCGGATAGTGTAATTCTGGTAGGCGGAGCGAGTCAGTATCAGTCTCTTGAATGCGATGCCCTGAATCTTATTCCTGCGGAAATTCCTATTGATTACTATCATCCGGAAACAGACGGAACGCCGATTGAATTTATGACAAAAATGCTGCCGACACTGCCTCAGAAGGAGGACAGGTTTGCCTCGGAAAATCCAAAAACATATTCCTGTTTCAGTGCTTTTTGCTCCTTTTTTTCAATATCAGTCGCCAGTACAGGCAATCCCGATCCTCAGCCTGGAGCTGAAGAGCGTTGGAAATATAAATATTGATGGGAGCCGGATCACATCATTTCATAATTCGGTCCGCTTCCCCCTTCGGAAGGTGTCCAGACAATATTTTGTGTGGGGTCTTTAATATCGCAAGCCTTGCAATGAATGCAGTTGCCGCCGTTAATCTGCAAACGGGGCTCATTTTTGTCATTATAAAGTATTTCATAGACACCGGCAGGACAATAGCGTGTTTCGGGCGAGGCATATTCACGCAGATTAACTGTGACGGGAATGCCATGCCGGTCCTTCAGTTTCAAATGATAAGGCTGGTTTTCATCGTAGGAAACATTGGCAAGAAATACCGATGCGGGTAAATCAAAGGTGACCTTGTTGTCGTGTTTTGGATAATCCGGTTTTTTGCAGAGAGAAGCTTTTTTGAGCGACTGGTTATCAGGGATTTTGTGACGAAATGTCCACGGTGCCCGCCCACGGAACAAGTAAGTGTCCAGGGCGGAGTAGGTGAGTGCAGGCAAAAGACCCCAGCGAAATGAAGGACGAATATTGCGTACCTTATACAAATCATCCCACAGCCAGCTCTTTTTGAGGTTATCAGGATACGCGGTACACTCTTGCTCAGTGGTATTCAGCAGCATGGGATATAAACTTTCCGCAGCCACCATGGCTGATTTCATTGCGTTATGAATGCCCTTGATTTTTGCGACATTCAAAAACCCGGCGGCATCGCCAACAATGAGTCCGCCTGGAAAAGTCAGCTTGGGAATGGATTGCAGTCCGCCTTCAATGAGGGTGCGGGCGCCATAGGCTATACGGTTACCAGCTTCAAGCAGGGGACGCATGCAGGGATGCGTCTTGAAGCGCTGAAACTCTTCGTAAGGATTCAGATAGGGATTTTCATAATCCAGCCCAATCACAAAGCCAACCGCCAGCAAATTTTTGCCAAAATGATAGGCGAAAGATCCGCCGTAGGTTCTTGTATCAAGCGGCCAGCCCACGGAATGTATGACTTGCCCGCTTTGATGCAGACCTTCGGGGATTTCCCATAATTCCTTGATGCCAAGTCCGTATGTCTGTGGATCGGAGTTTTTTCGCAAATCATAACGGTTAAACAATGTCTGTGTCAGTGAACCCCGGCAGCCTTCGGCAAATATGACTTGTCTCGCGCGCAATTCAATGCCTGGCTGGTAAGTGGGTTTGGGCTGGCCTTGTCGGTCCAGTCCTTTATCTCCCGTGACTACGCCGCATACCCGGTTACCATCGTAAATGACTTCTGTTGCAGCAAAACCAGGAAATACATTGACGCCCAGGTTTTCTGCATGCTCGGCCAGCCAACGGCAAAGCAGTCCGAGACTGATGATAGAGTTGCCGTGATTTTGCATTTGCGGCGGCGTTGGCAGGCGCCAGGTTCTGTTTTTCGTCAGGAAAAGAAACTGATCATGTGAAACCGGCGTGTGCAGCGGAGGGTTTTTGTCGCGCCAGCCGGGTATTAGTTCATCCAGGGCTCTTGGTTCCAGAACAGCTCCGGAGAGAATATGGGCGCCTATGGTTTCACCTTTGTCAATGATACAAATATTAAGTGGATGGTGATGTTGTTCACCCAGTTGTGCAAGACGGATTCCTGCGGATAATCCAGCTGGTCCGGCTCCAACAATCACAACATCAAAATCCATGGTTTCGCGAGTAATCATTACTTTGTGTCCTGAAACATATGGTCTTGAGTCAGATCAATTCAAATGCCATTGCGGTCGCTTCACCGCCGCCAATACACAATGAGGCGATGCCGCGCTTTAATCCATTCTGCTGCAGGGCTGCGAGCAATGTAACCACAATTCTCGCACCGCTTGCGCCGATGGGGTGGCCAAGAGCGACCGCGCCGCCGTGTACGTTGACTTTTTCACGAGGTATTTTTAAATCATGCATGGCCGCCAATGTTACGACGGCAAAAGCTTCGTTGATTTCAAACAAGTCCACGTCATTGATGGTCCAGTTGAGTTTTTCCATCAGCTTGCGGATGGCGTCTACCGGGGCTGTCGTGAACTCTCCAGGAGTTTTTGCATGTGATGAATGCGCCAGGATTTTCGCAACGGGTTTGATCCCGCGTTTTTCAGCTTCGGATAAGCGCATTAACACTACCGCTGCCGCTCCATCAGCTATTGAACTGGAATTCCCGGCGGTCACAGTTCCCTCTTTGCTGAAGGCGGGTGACAGATTGGGAATTTTTTCCGGATTAACACTGAAAGGGTGTTCGTCTTTTTCAATTACTTGCTCGCCTTGCTTGGTGCGAAGCGTTAGCGGCGCGATCTCGGACGCGAAGCCGTTTTCACGCGTGGTGTATTGGGCGCGCTCGAATGAACTTAGCGCATACTCATCTTGCTGTTTGCGGGTGAAGCCATATTTCTTGACAGTTTGCTCGGCGAAAACACCCATGGCCTGGCCCTTATCATAAGCATCCTCAAGGCCGTCCAGCATCATGTGGTCCATCAACTGAGCATGCCCCAGTCGATATCCTTGTCTGCCTTTGAGCATCATGTAGGGTGCATTAGTCATGCTTTCCATGCCGCCGGCGACGATGACATCATTTGAACCAACAAGAATCATGTCATGCGCAAACATGATAGACTTCATTCCTGAACCGCAGACCTTATTTACCGTAGTGCAGGGGGTACTGTTGGGGACACCCGCCTTGATGGCTGCCTGCCTGGCAGGAGCCTGGCCTTGACCTGCTGGCAGGACGCAGCCCATGATTACTTCATGAATATCTGCTGGCTTAAGGTTTGCCCGGTCAATGACCGCCTTGATGACATGGGCGCCCAGTTCATTCGCCGAGAAATCCTTTAATTCACCCAAGAGATTCCCCAAAGGTGTTCTTGCGATACTGACGATGACAACAGGATCCTTTTGCAGCATAGTGATCATCCTATTCAAAGTAATGGAATGGTGTGTATTCTAGCTGAATTGTACGTGAATCCTAAACCATTTTTAGGGGCAGATATTTTTCAGATTGCTTTAATTTTAACCAAACTGTTCTGAGCGACTTCAAAGCCCGCATTTTTTAATGCCTGTGCCGGATTGATTAACGGACTCTCTCATTTTGATCGTTAGCCGGGGAGCAAAAATAGGTTGTCTGGCTGCAGTCTTAAGTATTCCTTAACTTAACCTGCGTTAGACTCATTAAATTAGCCGATTGAATCAGGATGATCTCTATGTCTTATAAAGCACCTTGCCTCAAGGACTTACGCGCGATAGCAGAGCATCTCAAAAAATCCTATCAGGGAACAAATCCCCATCGTCTTTCCTTTATCGCCCTTTATGATCAATTGGTGGAACAAACAGCAAAAGGGACGCATCTCCCTGAAAATATCATAAACATATTAATAGGCGCGCTAGTATTTGAAATGGCGTATATCAAGTATGATGAATATCACGGTGCTTCTCCCAAAAAAAATGTTGGATGGATTTGGTCATCCGGGAGCGAGCTGTACACTTTGATCAAAGAAAAATTACACATAAACAAAAAAGACAATAAACTGAGTTACGAGGAGCGCCTGTTTTATCTGAATGAATTTTATAAATATATAGACAAGGTCTATCCCGACTCTGCTTTACAGGAATTAAAGCAGCATAAAAAATTAACAGATAATCGCAAGACCCTTGTCTGGCCCACAAAAGCTGTGCTGAGTGAACAGATTCATAAGTCTCTGGAACCGGTATTGAAAAAGAATTCAGATAATCTTTATAACCTGGTACATGGTGTTCCGCTATTGAATGCGTTGTTGAAGAATCTGAAAAAACTGGAAGATGAATACTCTGCGAACAGCTCAAATCCCAAAAATCCAAAACGGCTTGAAACTGTCAATTTTATCAAGTTTATTCTGCAAAGTTACCATGGAACCGATCCCAGTGCGATATCGTGGCATGCTTGTGTGGGTGCGGTGTTAGTCGCACTTTTGCGGATTGAAAATGAATACAAGGTGTTTTCGCCCACTCGCAGCGCGCTTTTTCGGGAATGTCTGCAAGCACTCAACCAGGAAAGCATGAAAAAAATCACAATTGATGACAAAATAAAATGGCTGCGTTCGTTATCAGCGCATCTTGTGTCTGTTAGTGATAATCCTGAACATTATGCCGCAATTCTGAAACAAGTATGTGCAGACACAAAAAATCAAAAACTGGATACAGCAGTCCTGAGTGAGCAAATCAAGAAGTTCCAGGCTAGAATCGAAAGTTATCTGGTTGAGCTTGAAGCGGCAAAAAAGGCGCCTTCCAATACGCGATACGCTATCTCAACCGGCACGAGTTATTTTGTGCAGTATGCTGCCGGACCGGTGGCCATTCAGGCAGCTAAAAACACTATCATTGGCGGTTTGAGCATAGGCGGTTTTTTTGCAGCCGGACCCGTGGGTTCGGCAATTTTTGGCGCGGCTGGAGCATTGCTCATGTCAGGATTGGGAAGACTGGTCACGGAAGGCATTGTCAATGCCGCCACCGCTAATCTATTTGCATGGGTATTGGGAAGAATTGGTGATTCAGTGGGAGATGCGACTGCCACAGTTGTGACGTATCCGTTTTCTGCGACGCCTAAGGGCTTGACTGACATGAGGATGAAGCTCAAGCCTGAAGATGATCAGGCATTCGTTCGCATGGTTAATACTTTACTAGAACTGGATACGGTGTCTGATAACGACAAGCTCCACATGAGGAAAGTATTGGGTCTTGAAGAAGGTGAAAAACTGCTGCCGCTTAAGCATTCTGCTTACGGCGTGGATGCTGAGCGTAATGCGGTGCTGGAAAATGGATATGTGTGCGTAAGAATTGAAGACTCTGGGGAAAGAAGAATTGTGGAATCAGCGGATCCGAATCCGCAGCCCGAAGTGGTTGTGAGAAGATTTTTCTAAACGCTGTTTCCGATTGGCTGTCTTCGTCCATCCCGGCATTTCCTCTAGCGGGCTTTTACCGGAGCAACTTTCTTGAATCATACCGAGGCGTCAATCCTCATGAAATCCCAAAACGACCAGTATGCAAGGACCTCCCGAGATGATATTAACATTCCGTGACTGACATAACTGAATGGCGGAAATGCTTTCCGCGCCCGGCTGCATCCAGATATTTCTAATGCCTTTTTGAATGGCTTGAATCACGATTATTTCAGTGACAGGCGGAGGAGTGATAATGGACAGGCTTTTGACTTCATCGGGGAGACTGAAGACATCGGGCACACAGGGCACCCCTTCAATGATTTTTTCGCGCGGATTGACCGGATAAACCTTTTTTTTACGTTGAAGATAAACTCGCAAAACCTTATTGCCATATTTTTCCCGGTGATTTGACGCGCCGGCCACACCATAGGCCTCTGAATTAAAAAAGCTCTCTATCTGTTTATCAAGGGCATCGTTATTCATGCGGATGCTTTGTTTTGCAATTTTGACAATATTAATTTGTAATCGGGTTCGTTACTGAGTTCCTTTACCTGTTCGGTATAAACAACTTTTCCCTGTTCATCGATCACAATGACAGCCCTGGAAAGAATGCCGGTCAAGGGACCGTCTATGATCATGACTCCATAATCATTGCCAAACTCGGGATGGCGAAAGGCTGATACAGTGATGACATTGCTGAGTCCTTGAGATGAGCAAAATCGCTTTTGGGCGAACGGCAAGTCTTCGGAAACACAGAATACCACAGCCTGGCTGTTTTGAGAGGCAATGTCATTAAAACGACGCATGGCTGTCGCGCAAGTTGGGGTATCCAAGCTGGGGAAAATATTAATTACGAGAACTTTCCCCCGATAATTTTTTAACTCGACTTCACTTAAATCAGATTTGGTTAAAATAAAATCAGGAGCTTGGCTGCCTATTTCAGGCAGGCTGCCAATTGTGTGCATGGGAGATCCATTCAAAGTAATGACTGCCATGTGTCTGTCTCCTCGCTGATTTCTATAATTATAGTATATCCTAAATATTTTATGGGATCTTTTATGCTGGATAAGCCTTTGTTATTCAGATTGAAAGAGCGGGTGTCACTACGCCGGAAAGACCAATTGTATCACTGTGCCCTGATCAGGCATGCTGGAAATGGAGATCACTCCCTGGTGAAGGTCGACTATGGATTTGACAATGGCTAAACCGAGGCCGATGCCGCCTGACAGCTGTGATCTTGCGGAATCAACCCGGTAAAAGCGATCAAATAATTTTGGCAAGTGTTCCTGAGAAATTCCAATGCCATTATCACTCAGGATAATCTTGACCCGGTTATCCTGAGAGGTGATCGTAAACCGTATCCATCCGTTATCGGGAGTATATTTGAGAGCGTTGGATAATAAATTGCTGATCATGCGGCGAAACATGATGGAATTGGCCCGCAACGCAGCTTTGCCTTGGCAGGTGACGCTGATATTCTTTTCATCAGCCATTGCTTCATAGTATTCACAGACAATGGAAATTTCATCTTGAACATAAATAGAGGTTTTCTGGATTTCCATCTGAGGGTTTTCAGCGCGTGACAAAAACAATATATTTTCAATCAGCTGTGATATTCGATGGTATTCTTCAAGATTAGACATCAATACTTGCTGATATTCTTCCGGGGAGTGCGCGCGTGAGAGAGTGATTTCTGTTTCTCCGATCAAATTATTAATAGGTATCCTGAGTTCATGAGCGAGGTCGGAAGAAAATTGTTTCAGGCGGTCGAAGGAGGATTCAATTCGGTCCAGCATTTGGTTGAACGCAACACCCAGCGCACTAAGTTCCTTAGGCAGCGATTTCGGGTCAGTGCGCTGGTTCAGGGATGTGACGGTGATCTTTTTAACGGTGTCAGTGAGAGTATACAAGCTGCGCATTCCCCTTTGAGCGGCAAGAAATCCCAGGCAAAGCGAACATAATGTGCTGATTAGCAAGGCGATAATCAGGAACTTCCTGTCGCTTATCACGGCATGCTGGTAGGAGATGTCCAGGGTAATCAGCATAATTCCGGATTTGCCCTTAGGCAGGGTCACTGGCGTCTGGACTAATAAATAGCTGGTGTCATGAGTATTGTACCAGCGATATGATTTCTTGAAGTGATGCGCCGAAGGTGGATTGCGCGCGGGGTCAACAAGGGGAATTTTCGGACTCCCGGGTGTTTCGATGATGGTATTATTATTCTCATCCAGAATACGCACATAATGTCGATAGATGGAATTACCATGATGGGCCGGGACATCAATCACGGCTTGAGCAAGAGCATTGCTGTTCAGCTTGTTGTTCTGCAAAATATGCTGAATGGATTCAGCTTCGTCGGCCAGGAACTGGTAGTCGGCCTTATACAGGACATTGACAGACTCCCAGTAAAGAAACAGAGTAATGACTGTCATGATAATAAACGCAGCCAGGCTGTAAAATAATGTCAATCTGGTTCTGATCGAGATCTTCTTCCTGATATAGGGTTTAACGTTCTTCAAGAACATACCCCATTCCTCTAACGGTGTGAATCAGCTTCTTGTCAAAGGGATCGTCCACTTTTTGCCGCAACCTGCGTATCGCGACATCAACAACGTTGGTGTCGCTGTCAAAATTGATGTCCCATACGGATTCAGCGATGAGAGTCCTAGACAAAACCTCGCCCGTCCTTTGTGCGAGCAAAATCAGCAAGGCAAATTCTTTTGGTGTCAAATTCAGTCGATGGGGGCCTCGCGTAGCTTTGTGCTTGATAATGTCAATTGACAGATCTGCAATGCTCAGGCTATCGGATGTCTGTGCAGTCCCTCTTCGCAATAAGGAGCGGATACGCGCCAGCAGCTCAGAAAAGGCAAATGGTTTGACTAGGTAGTCATCTGCTCCCAGCTCCAGACCTTTAACTTTGTCTTCAACGTCATCACGTGCGGTCAAAAGTAAAACTCGCGCGTCAGGTATCTTGCGGCGGATCTCGACCAGAATGGACCACCCATCCAGTTTGGGCAGCATGATGTCCAAGACAATGAGGTCATAGTGATGATGGGTAGCGAGGTACAGGCCATCTTCTCCGTTGTTCGCAATGTCTACAATAAATCCGCTTTCGCTTAAGCCTTTATTGAGATAGGCGGCAGTTTTATTTTCGTCTTCAACAATGAGTATGCGCATGATGCTATTTAAATACCGATTATAAATCAAATGGTTATTATATAATTAACTGACAAAGCATTGCTATGATAAATAAAAAATCAGATTTTTGCCAATACCAATCTGTGATTGTTTAGCCCGCAGCCTGCACATCTTGATGTTATAATAACTTTATTGCAGTCTGATAAACGCAAGGAATATGCCCATGCGAAAGAGTATCAGCCTACTGATTATCCTGATTATCCTTGGTCTTGCTATTGTCACCACACCGTTTATTTACGGCTACCTCTTCAAAAAGAATTATCTCGATGTTATTGCTGCGGTAAACCAGAACTCCAGTGACAATAATGGCATGTTCAAAATAGAAGTGCGGGAGTATCGCTTGGGGTGGCTGTATTCTCGCGCAAGAATCAGTTTGTTATTTACCGATAAAGATTTGAATTCTGCATTTCCGGAAGGATTTACCATTGATGATGACATTACCCATGGCCCTATTTTGTATGATTCAATCAAACAGAAATATGTGACGGCATTTGCGGCGTTGACCAGCCAGGTTTTTTTACCTCTAAAGATTCAAACCGACTTTTTCAAGAAAGAATCAGGACAGGCATTCTTTGAAACAACATCAATCGTGACCTTCGATAATGTTTGGACGCAAGTGACGAAAGTCCCAGCTTTATCCATTCCGGATGTAGGCAACCTGACTATTCAGGACTCTAGCAGCCAATCGCAATTTGATATAAGAAACGGTCAGATTATGGCGATGAAGGTTGAGGGAAGCGTTGGTGCGTTGTCTTTTCAGCCTGATGGAAACAACCCTATGGTTCCACAACTAACCAGTCAGCCTATTTCTTTCAAACAGTCAAGTACTCGCCATGCTCTTGGATTATGGAATGCCGATAATAACATGAGCGTTCCCAGTATAATGGCTAAATGGCAAGATGGAAGGACAGCCGCGCTTAATAACTTTGTTCTGATTACCTCAAGAGGCGTTGACAAAAATAATTTATATCAAGGTACGGTCGATCTGTCTGCCAAAGAAGTGACTTTGCCAAGCAGCGTGATGGCCAGCGTTGCACCTCTGGCCATTCATCTGTCCATTAATAATCTGGATGCGAAGGGGATCGTCGAATCAGAGAAATATATGAAATTACAAATGTCTGTTGATCAGGGCGGGGCAAAATCGTCAATGAATATTCCGGTGCGCATGATTACGCCGACAAGCAGTTTGACATTTGACATGGATTTTAATTCTCCGCTGGGACTTTTTTCTATCAAGTCGAAAATGACAAATCAGCCTTCTGCTGTTGCGCCAACCTCTTTTGGAGATGTGCTCATCCATTCCAAAGTTGATGCCAATCTTCGTATCGGCGAAGCCTTGCTGAAAATGCTCGTTCTGCAATCAATGGACAAGTTGGAAATTTCAATGGCGAAGGATAGTGATGGCGTTACTTCGCCTAAGGATAATGATAAAAACATTAATGCCACGCCCTTGCAGCAGCAGACAGCAAATTTATTGCAGGAAGGCAAAATATCATTAGCTAACTCTCTGCAAATCCTGGAGCTGGCGGACCAGCATGCTTCAGTAGATGCATTTGCGAAACAAGTCAATGAAATGGTGTCCCCTGAGACCGCGACTCTTCTCATCCAGACTTATCAAACAATGTCCTTGAATTCCAGTGTTACGGCAGCTACGCAGACCGCGCAATCGAAACCAAAAATGACAAAAGCTGAACAAGTTCAAAAGTTGATTGATTACTGGGTTGAGCAAGGATTTTTAACGAAGGAAAATAATGAATATACCAGTCAGATTTTAATCAATGACCAGGTAGTAAAGATGAATGGTAAGGTGGTGAATGAACAAATGCTTATACCACCTGCCATGGGCCAACCACCTGCCATGGGCCAACCACCTGCCATGGGCCAACCACCTGCCATGGGCCAACCACCTGCCATGGGCCAACCACCTGCCATGGGCCAACCACCTGCCATGGGCCAACCACCTGCCATGGGCCAACCACCTGCCATGGGCCAACCGCCTGCCATGGGCCAACCGCCTGCCATGGGCCAACCGCCTGCCATGGGCCAACCGCCTGCCATGGGCCAACCGCCTGCCATGGGCCAACCGCCTGCCATGGGCCAACCGCCTGCCATGGGCCAACCGCCTGCCATGGGCCAACCGCCTGCCATGGGCCAACCGCCTGCCATGGGCCAACCGCCTGCCATGGGCCAACCGCCTGCCATGGGCCAACCGCCTCAAAATAATTAGTTATCTGATATGGTCAGTGCGTCACAATGACTAACGGTTTGCTTCAAGAATTCTGTTTGTACACGTTTTGATGTGATGATATTGTAAACCATCCCCGGATGAGTGCTAAATTTTCATAGGCAATATCACTAATTCTTTGCCTTCCAGATGAAGATTGCGTTGTACGGTCAAAGGCGTTTCATTATGTAAAAGCCTGATGATGAAATTATCATGTTCGAATATCAATTTGCTTGAGAAAAAAATGCAATTGGAATATTTCTTGCTGACTCGTACAGCGAGAGTGGTTAGTTCCTCTACGGTGTCAGTGCCAAAGGAGGCAAAAGCTTCAGCGGCAATTCCATATTGATGGCAATAATCCACAAAATACTGGAGATTTTCATTGACTTCAGTGCGCATATTTTCCAGCGAACTCTGGCCTGCGAAACTTTCCACATCCACGATCCCTGCGCTGATAAATACGAAATTTTTAAAATGGCGGGGAAACATTCGAATAACGTTCAAAAGCGTATGCATGGCGACGCCAGTACTCTTGCCTACCAGGATGACGGCGGTGGGCTGATGAGGATCGATGGGAACAGGATTGAGAGGATGAACTATCGGCTGTTTGAGTTGAATATCAATCTGAGCAAGTTTTTTGCTGAATCTTTTATAATGCCGCTTGATCAGCAAGCAGATGAAAATGACGGTGCAAGTGATGACGACGGTCAGCCAGCCGCCGGACTGGAATTTGGTAATGAGCGTGATGCAAAGAATGGTGCTGGTGATTGCAAAAGCGAGGAAAGAAAATAAAAGGCGCCAAAACCAGGTTGAAGAAGCGGATTTGCGCTTTCTTGCCCAATAAACACACATGCCAAATAGTGAAAGTGAAAAGGTAATGAATACATTAATACTGTATAGCACGACCAGGAGTGATACTTTCCCATTGCACCAGAGTAAAATCGCAATGGCAAAAATGCCAAAAATAAATAAACCATTCTGAATGACTAATCGGGTAGAAAGATGGCGAAAGCGGTTAGGCATCCAGCCGTCTATCGCCATGTTGGCAAGAACACTGGGGCCCGCCAGAAATCCTGTGTTCGCTGCGACAAACAGAAGGCCGGCTTCAAGCAGCAACGTCAGCAACAAAACGAATCTTCCCGTTTGTGAATCACCCAGGATTGAGTGAAACACAACGGCGTTCAGTGTCTGACCTGCCTGCGGTTGTGGTTCCCACAGAAGAAACAGCAGAATCATACCGGCTGCTGTCATACTCAATGATACTGCCATATAAAACATTGTCCACTTGCCAGTGGCGACGCGCGGTTCACGCAAGCGATTGACATTATTTGAGACTGCTTCAAGTCCTGTGTATGTGCCGCTCCCGAGCGAATAAGCGTGGAATATGAGTGCCAGGACGGGTACCCATCCCACGGTTGCAATGGCGTTTTTTGTTTCGTTCAATGTGTTTGGGACAATGGCCAATAGACCTTTGTGATGCGCAAAAATGCCGTAAAGGATCAGGTAAACATGGATAACAAAAAATCCCAGGAAAATAGGCAAGAGAAATTTGATCGATTCCTTCATGCCGCGCATGTTGAGCAGCAACAGGACAAAGATGAGACCGACTTCGGAGAGCAGCTTGTAGGGATGCCAATACGCAGGAAGTACGCTGAAAAAAGCATCCATGGCGCTTGCGGTTGAGACAGCGATTGTCAGGACATAATCAACGATTAGCGCTGCACCTGAGATCAGGCCGATATGCGGGCCTAGCAGCTGTGATGCAACCTTGTAACCGCCGCCTCCGCTGGGAAATAACTCAATGACCTGGTTATATCCCAATGAAATCACGAAAACGGTTACGGCGGTCGCAATGGCGATATAGAGCGCGAAATGTGTGTGCGGGCCTAGCGCCATGTAGGCTTCTTCCGGTCCGTAACAGGAAGAAGACAATCCGTCAGCGCCTAATCCAACCCAGGCCAGAAAGGCTATGAGAGAAACATGCCGTAATATATGCGGATTAAAAGGATTGAGCGGATTACCCAGTAAGAGTTGTTTGATTCGTTTTACCAAAGCCATATCAATCCCTGCCTTATTCTGCCCCCGTGATTTTTGGCGGTTATCTTGCTTCTTGCAGGCGGGCAATACGCTTTTCTAGCGGCGGATGAGTGGAGAAAATATCCAGCCAGCCTGACTGGCGTGAAATTTTCAAAGCAGCCAGCACGGGCGCGCGGTCATCCTCAATACCGGAAGCGGTTTGCAGGCGCATGAGTGCCGCAATCATTTTGTTGCGTCCGGCGAGTTTTGATCCCCCTGCGTCGGCACGATATTCGCGCCAGCGGGAAAACGCGGCGACTAAAATGGATCCCAGCAGTGTGAACAAGATATCAAATACTAAGGTTAATACACTGTAGGCCATGTAAGAAATATCACCTTCCTTATCATCACCGCGAGCCATGGTGATCGAGATGACGTAAGCGATGATACGGGATAGAAAGAGCGCAAATGCATTCACTACGCCTTGTATGAGCGTCATGGTGACCATGTCGCCATTCGCGATATGGGAAATTTCGTGCCCCAAAACAGCTTCCACCTCATCCCGGTTCATGCTGGATAACAAGCCTGATGATACCGCAACCAGTGCGTTATTTCTTGTCGGCCCGGTTGCGAACGCATTCAACTCCGGAGAGTGATAAATGCCGACTTCAGGCATGGTTTTCAATCCAGCCTTGTTGGCGAGACTGTAAATGATTTCCAGCAGGTAATGCTCTTCCCGCGTTGCATTATTGGGATTGATGATGACAACGCCCATGGCTGTCTTGGCAATGAACTTGGACATGAATAGTGAGATAAACGCGCCGCCCATTCCCCATATTCCGCAGAATAGAGCCAGCTTTGTATAATCAATGCCACGCGAGGTTAGGTAGGAATGCAGACCCAATGCGCTGACGAGGATAGAAATAGTGCCTATCACAAGGATGTTGGTGGCAATAAATAAAAATACTCTTTTGAACATGCTTGCTGCTCCCGCTTAATATGCACCGCCATTATATATCGAAATGAACCGGATGTTTATGTTGTTGTCATTGCAGTTGTGTCCGGAAATGGATTTGCCTCTATATAGCTTTAATGCAATAATGATCGCATATAATTTGATCAAAAATAATAAATAAGGTTGGATATGGCAACTTCATAATGGATATCATATGTACAGACAGGCAAACTCCCCCTGATGTCTCTGGCTCAGGAAGCTTAAACGGGTGCTGTGCTGCGTGTTAATCACCAGACCATAGTCCGCATGGAGTACCAATGACATGTTTTCAGGCTGTTTTCGCACCCGCTCTGTAATCATTACTTGGGCTGCATGCGCAGGGCGCCGTCCAGGCGGATCACTTCTCCGTTCAACATGGGGTTTTCAATAATCTGCATGGCCAGCATGGCGTATTCTTCGGGCTTCGCGAGGCGTTTGGGAAAAGGTACCATGGCGGCCAGCGAAGCGCGCGCTTCGGGGGAAATTTTAGCGAACATGGGTGTATCAACGAGGCCTGGAGAAATGGTATTGACGCGGATTCCAAATTGCGCGAGTTCTCGGGCAGCGGGCAGTGTCAGGCTTACAATACCGCCTTTTGAGGCACTATAAGCGGTCTGGCCTATCTGGCCTTCAAATGCGGCAACGGACGCTGTGTTAATAATGACGCCGCGTTCTTCGGAGTCGCCAATCGGGGATAAGGGCATCATGGCAGCGGCGGCCTGGCTCATGACGTTGTAAGAACCGACCAGATTGATTTCTATGACTTTTCGAAATTCATCCAGCGGCATGGGGCCTTGCTGATTGACCATTCTTCTTCCATGGACGATTCCGGCGCAGTTAATGCATATGCGGGCCGCGCCATGACGGCTTTGTGCTTCTGTAACGGCAGCGGCGACGCTGTCTTGACGGGTTACGTCGCAATAAACCGCGATGCCCTGGATTTCAGCGGCAATTTTCTCGGCCGCGTCCTTGTTTAAATCGAAAAGCGCGACTTTAACCCCTTGGCGGCTCAGCAGTCTGGCCGTTGCAGCGCCCATCCCCGAAGCTCCGCCTGTAACAATGGCTGCACAATTTTTCATTTCCACGAACTTTATCCTTATCAAATGTAAGTGTTATAGATGATGTTCCCGGGAAGAAGGGAATTTCTTGAATTCACATGCATTATCATACACGGTATTTAATTATTCCAGTCCGCAGTCGAGGGTGATAACATTTGCCGATTATTGGGACCAGGGGGAGTGAGCAAATGAAAATTCTCGTTGCAATTAAAAGAGTCATCGATTACAAAGCCGCCATTCGTATTAAATCAGATGGATCAGGCGTTGAAACCGCCAACGTTAAAATGTCCATGAATCCTTTTGATGAAATTGCCGTTGAAGAAGCGGTCAGATTGAAGGAAAAAGGTCTTGCCAGCGAAATTCTTGTGATATCCATAGGCGGTGATGCCTGCCAGGAAACCTTGCGCACAGCGCTTGCAATGGGCGCAGATCGCGCGATGCTTGTCAAAACAGATCAGGAAGTGCAGCCGCTGGCGGCGGCCAAGATTTTAAAGTCTGTTACCCTGCAGGAATCCCCGCGATTAGTCATACTGGGAAAGCAGGCCATCGATACCGATAATAATCAGGTCGGTCAAATGCTGGCTGCGCTGCTGAACTGGCCGCAAGGAACTTTCGCATCCAGGCTGGAATTTCACGATCAGGGTGTGAGCGTCACACGTGAAATCGACGGCGGCCTTGAAACGCTGTTTCTTGATCTGCCTGCCGTGATTACCACGGATTTACGTTTGAATGAACCAAGATATATATCCTTGCCGAATATCGTGCAAGCTAAGCGCAAGCCGCTTGTTGTGATACCAGCCGAAAGCTTTAACATGGATCTCGCGCCGCGCATGCAAACCCTGCATGTTGCCGCACCTGAAAAACGCCGCTCCGGCGTGCGTCTGGAAAGCGCCGCGGATCTCGTCAACCGCTTAAAACACGAAGCACAGGTGATATGATGAAAAAAATCTTGATTGTTGCTGAACATGATCATCAGAGTCTGAAACTTGCGACGCACCATGCTGTAGGCGCCGCGACACAGTTAGATGGTGAAGCGGATATACTTTTGATAGGCAGTAACTGCGCAAAGGCGGCTGAGCAAGCATGCTTGCTGCCGTCGGTCAGGCGCGTGCTGGTGGCTGATAATGAGGTATACGAGCATCAACTGGCTGAAAATAGCGCTGCGCTTATTGCGGAAGTTGGCAAACAGTATGATTACATATTAACCGGAGCCACCACCTTCGGGAAAAATCTTTTGCCGCGCGCTGCGGCCTTGCTGGATGTGGCGGTGGTGAGCGATGTCACAAAAATTATCACGCCGGATACATTTGAGCGGCCCACTTATGCCGGCAATGCTATTGCGACTGTAAAGTTACTCGATACAATTAAAATGCTCACCATTCGCATAACAGCTTTTCAGGCTGTGCACGAAGCCCGGCAGCCAGCTGCTGAATTGCAAGCCCTGACACAAGTCATACCGAATGCTATCTCCCGGTTTCAAAGTCAATCCCTCACACAGTCAAAACGCCCGGATCTTACCGCGGCGCGTGTTATTATTTCCGGAGGCCGCGGATTAAAAAGCGCGGAAAATTTTCATATGCTTGAAACCATCGCGGATAGATTGGGCGCGGCGGTTGGCGCTTCACGCGCGGCTGTAGACGCAGGGTTTGCTCCCAATGATTATCAGGTAGGTCAAACTGGCAAGGTTGTGGCGCCAGACCTTTATATAGCGGTGGGAATATCCGGCGCCATTCAGCATCTAGCGGGAATGAAAGACAGTAAAATCATTGTCGCTATCAACAATGATCCTGAAGCGCCTATCTTTCAGGTGGCAGATTATGGATTGGTGGGCGACTTATTCAAAATACTGCCTGAATTACAAAATGAATTGGATAAGGTCATGTCTTAAGTTATCGCATGCCACAGGCTGATAAAGCACGAAAGAACGCGGTGAAATTTGTACTCCTGATGGGGATCGTGAGTCTATTTGCTGACATGACTTACGAGGGTGCGCGCAGCATCACCGGCCCGTACCTGGGCACATTAGGCGCAAACGCTGTGATGGTGGGTTTTATTGCCGGTCTGGGTGAGTTTATCGGATATGGTTTCAGGCTCTTTTCCGGCTTTTTTTCCGACAAAACAGGCCGCTACTGGCCGGTTGCGATAACAGGCTATGTGATCAACCTGGCTGCCGTGCCCCTGCTTGCATGGGCAGGGCAGTGGTGGACCGCGGGTTTTCTGATTATTCTGGAACGCGCAGGCAAGGGAATACGCGTTCCCGCCCGTGATGCCATGCTGTCGCATGCCTCGCGGCGTATGGGCGTAGGCTGGGGTTTTGGAATCCATCAAGCACTGGATCAAGCCGGCGCTATGGCGGGTCCTTTACTCGTGACACTGGCCTTGTACCGGCAAAATGGTTATGCCTCTGCATTTGTGATTTTGCTTTATCCTGCGCTGGCTGCGCTTTCTGCATTGTTTATTTGCCGAGCGGTATTTCCCAACCCGCGGAGTCTGGAAGTGCCGACTGAATCACTGCAATTTCCCGTGCTGCGAGCGAATAAAGCCTTCTGGATTTATACAGCTGGCGCATCTTTAGTCGCGATGGGCTATGCTGATTTTGCTCTGATCGCTTATCATTACGAGCAATCCCGGCTGATGCCGTCTTTATGGATCCCTGCCATCTATGCCCTGGCTTTGGGCGGCAACATTTTCTTGTCTCCTCTGCTAGGATATTTATATGATAAATTTGGATTTATTATCCTGATAGGGGTGGTAGGCGTGACCAGCCTGTTTGTTCCGCTGGTGTTTTTGGGGAATGCAAAAACCGCAATTCTAGGGACCATGATCTGGGGCGCAGGATTGGGTGCGCAAGGGTCACTGATGAGAGCAATCGTTGCTGATTTGGTTTCCAGGGAAAAGCGCGGATCAGGCTACGGGATTTTTAACGCCTGTTTTGGCCTATTCTGGTTTCTGGGCAGCGTGATTATAGGAATTTTATATGAAATATCAATTACATCAGTAGTGATATTTTCCCTGGCAGCACAGCTGATATCTATACCTGTGTTATGGCGCGCCAGCAGATTAATGCCGTGATAACCTTGTCCGGGCATGGTTTTGCCCAAAATGGCTATGGGCTGCCTGTATGCGTTGCTATAATTAAAATATCAGGTTGACTATCAGCTTGAAGCGGGAGAGTGAATGTCATCAAATAAAAAGCATGACAAGTACCGGGACATCAACGCCTCAGGAGATGATGAAGGCACCGGGAGCAGCGGCGGGCAAAGCGGGCAAATCGAGTTTCACGACTTTCTCGCTACAGGGGCAAATTTACGTGATGACTTACTGCCTTTTGAAGAACAGAAACGGTTACTTTCCACACATAAAGACTTGCATGAAGCGAAAGTCAAACAACAAAAAGAGAAACGAGACCAATATAAGGATTTGAAAAATGGGAAAGTCCCTCTCAAGGCTTTCCGGGAAGGCTTGATGGCATCAGGATTGAACGCGCAATACAAGGCCAATCCTATCCTCGCCAATAAAGCACAATTTAGCGGTATTGACAGACAAGTGAATGCATTGCCGACGGAAAACCTCGCTGAAACCAATCAGGACAAACGCGATGAACTGCTGAATGAGCTGAAATACCGGTTGGGTTATCAGCCGGCACCTGCATTCAATCCTAAACCCCATGGTCCAGGTTATTAATCCTTATTATGCTGTCCTTGGCTGATGCGATCCTACAAGAAGACATTGACATTGTTCGCCGAATGCTGCGATACGGTGAAGATGTCAATCAGATTGATGAGTACGGATTCACACCGCTGATCGAAGCCGCGATTGTGGATAATGAGGAAATCAGCACATTACTTCTAAAGCAGGGCGCGGACCCAAACAAACAGGATGTCACTGGCGGAACAGCGCTGCAATGGGCGGTTGAAAACAACAATCAGTCATTATGTAAATTGCTATTGACTCATCGTGCCAATCCTAACGCCTATAATTTTTCAGGACAGCCTGTTCTGGTCATGCCTATTCTCAGACAGCAATCCGATCTCAGACATTTGCTTGTCAGCGCCGGAGCTGACGTTATATTCGCTCAAGACTATATAAACACCAAGTTGTTAGGCCATATGTATGAACTGGTCGGTACGGCGGACATAGTTGACCCGCAAAACCAGTTTGTGGACGTTGATTTTGAGGGATTTTACCTGGAAGTGACCATAGGCTTGATTTCAGAATCGCTGGCGCAATTTCAAAATCATTTCGCAGCCAGGCAGCTGCGCAGATATGCAGGCTTGTCTCAGTTTATTGTTGAAGTGATGAGGCGGGCCACACAATTGATCAAGTATCAGCAGTATCGGGTCGATATTAAAAAACATATGCCACAAATTGATACCTATATCCGCCAGGAGCCTGTTTTAATCCCGGTGGGATATGAAGGTCACGCCATTACCTTCATCAAGCGCGGGAATATCTGGGTAAAATGCGATCGTCGTGAAGACAGCCGCTTATACGATAATGTCATGTTTTACCGTATACACAATAAGGAAAACGTGACGCCTGAATTCATAAAAAAGCTGATATACAAGAAGCAGAGCAGCGCGTTCGTGAATGAAGATCTGGATGCAATTTTGGGCCTTGAACCCATAACGGAATTGAAAGTGGAAGCCCAGATCAGCGGCAATTGCTCGTGGGCGAATGTGGAGGCTTCCATACCGGCGCTTTTTTTTCTGGTTTTGATGCAAACCAGTCATGACGCGCAAGCCATTGCTTATTACAAGACTCTTGCACTGAATTATTTTCATCGCTGGCGGGAATGGAACAAAGACCGTGCCTTGCATCAATGTGTGCAAAGTTATCAAGAAGGCGATGCCATCCGCAAGGCGTGCAAGGCTGAGATATTGGCCGCTATCCTGTTTCAACGCTGTGAGTTGAATAATTCCGGAGACAGGGAACGAATCGAATTAATCCTGTCTGTGTTATTGAAATCTCCTTATGAATATATCCTGCATAATTATCTGCGTGTTTATTTCTTTGAAAATTACACGGAAGAAGGCAAACGGTTTGCGGATTTACTGAAAGAATTCGGGTATAAAATACGTTGATCGAACGGAGAGATGGCTGATTTAAGTCGGAGCATAACGTCTGATGTCATGCCATGCGAATCAATGCCGGATTTAATAATGAGGCCGGGAAGCGGCCTCATTGACAGATAAATTTAGTTAAGCGGAGTCGGGCTTATTTCCTCTGCTTCCATCGCCAGCAGTTTGAAATATTCATAACTCATATAGTAATTACCATTATCTCCAGCGGCCTTGCTTCAGGAATTTCGCAACGTGAATGCACCGGTATGTTTTTTACCATCAGAACCCGTGATTTCGGCATTGTCGTCATATCCGGTAATAATCATGGCGTGACCAGCGCGAATTTTTTTGGCTTTGGCGTCTTTTTGAATCTTGGCGGTTACCACCCAGCTGTCATTAGAAGTGCCGCGGTATGTGCCTGTTGCGCCGTTGTTATATTTTAGCTCGTCATTGACATCCAGCAGTGTGCCAAAAACGACGCGATGCCCATTCACAATGGATTGCTTGATATTTTTCACGACGTTGTCCATATTGGCGCGGCTTGAAAAGGCATCATTGGCGCTAAGCAGGACCTTCCAGTAAATATCCTTCATGATAGGTTCGGATTTTCGAGCGAAATCCGTGTCTGACATGGGAACGCCGGTATTGGCGGCATCATTCAACGGGTATTCTTTCAAGACTTTTTCTTTGTTGCCGCAGCCCTGGTTTCGTTGAACCGTCATATTGACCACGCCATATTTCTGGATCTGGCCCAGGACGATTTCATTCAGGGAACCTTCCCAGCCGCTGGGATATTCAACGCCTTTCTTGGCATATTCTTCTTCAAGATAAGATCCCAGTTCCAGATTGCATAACTGGCTGACATAATCTGTGTTTCCGCGGATGGCGTCAATCGCACCCGTGTCAGCGAATGTCACGCATGCGCCGTGAGCACCCTGATCCAGCACGGGCACGTTATTCATTCCCAGGAAAGCGCTAGGAGGCAGGGAAGAAGGAGCCGCGGCGGCAAACAGGAAGCCTTTTTCATCTTTTTGAGCCAGTTTGTCAGCCTGGTTTGCCAAGTAAGTCTGGGCTTCGGAAGATAATTCAACCTTCTCAAGTGAGATGAGCTTGGTAGAAGGAGAGACAGTCCCCGCAGCGAGGCTGCGTTTGGCAAGATTTTGATTTAACTGGACAGTCGCAGGAATTGTACCGGCAATTTTAATATTTGGGGCAGCGGCTATGGTAACGGAACTCACACACATACTTAAAAACAATAACGATGAAACTGACTGCAATTTCATAGACGAACTCCCCGTTTCTAAAAGTTATGAATAACTTTAGTGCTACACCAGAACTTCATTACATTAATGTATTACATTAGCCAATTCAGAAAGTCAATATCAATGGTGATTGAACCGCGCACGTTTTGCCGTGTGCTTGTAGAGGAAGCATCAGCATGCGGCGCCGGCAAACGGTTATGGGTTTGGATTGCCTAATGGCTTGCTTTCACCGGAAAGAATATTGGATAAATGTACGAGGATCGTTGCTGTCAGGCCCCATACAAAAACCTGGCCTTCCGTGAAAGCATAACTTGGACGGCGGCGTGTAATAGTATGCAGCGCGGGTGTGTCCTTGATCGCTGGCAATTTCGACAAGGAGAAGTAATAAATACTCGCGATTTCCGAAGCAGCAATTCTATGTAGTTTTTCGAATTCCGTTTTTTTCATGAGCACAACAAAAGGCCGCACGAGATGGCCGTAGCGATCCGTAAAATCATCAAGCTGTCCTATCAGTTGATACGCATGAGCTGGCAAATTCAATTCTTCTTCGACTTCCCGTGTCACAGTGGCATACAAGTCAGTGTCGCCCTCGTCTTGCATGCCGCCGGGAAAACTGAAATCACCCGCATATCTCTCTAGGTGAGCGGCGCGTTCTGTCAGCACGATTTCAAATGAGTCTGTGCCTTGATCCAGCAAGATGAGCATGACGGCGGCTGATTGAGGAGTGGGAGATAATGAAACTGGCTGATAGCGTGCAAGTAGTTCGATATAGGACGGGCGAGACTTCATGATGATCTTTACTCATGGATGGAAAAAAAATCTACGATTATTTTGTGGCGAACCCATTCAGGGAGTTTTTCATCCATTTTGAATTCAGGGTCGAGCTGCAGGGCTGATTCCAGAGCATCCGTAATCGAATAATTCTCTTGAAGCGCCGCAAGAAACGCAAATTCCGCGCTGGAAACGGGTATGAGCAGAATGTCCCATTCCGGACGTGCAATGAGCAAATTCACACCGCCCTCGTTGACATTGATTGTGCCGCTCAATTCACCTTTGCATAAGGCAAGTATGCGTAACAGGGGATAATGGAATTTCATGAGCTTACAGGCGGGATGGAGTGTAAAATGCAAGTGACCGTATTGATCCGGCGACAGGGATTCCAGTTTTTGAATATCCATCATTCCATGGTCTGCCGCGAAGTACAGTTGATGACATGTCCATTCAAATTCGGCCACTTCGGCTAGATAGGTTAAATTATGCAAGGGAGGATATTCCGCCAGGAAGCTGCTGAAGTACTCACCATAGTCATGAAGATTGCTGCTGCGCGAAGGATATTTCAGGATATATTCCTTGGCGGTGATTCGGAAAAAATCTTCGCCTACCAGCCGGTTGATCATGGGATAAATATCGAGCAGCGTCTGGCCCAGTGTGGACTGCACGTTATTTCGATAAATCCTCATGTTTTGAGCCGGCTGCAAGAAATCAGCGTGCTCTTCGTCATTAAACAGGATTTCGGCGAATTCAGCCTGTGCGTTTTGCAGGGACATAAGTTTCTCTCAGGATGGTTTCAGCGCGGTATGCTTCAAGACAAAGTGTTTCCAGTGCAGGAAGGTTAGAATCCCATTCGATAATAGTGGGCTTGCGGCCCAGATATTGTATAGCCAGGCGAAACAGGTCCCAGACGGCGGGAATGACGGCGCGGTCGTGGCTGTCGATCAGGATTTCCCTTCCGTTGATTACAGTCGATGAAAATCCGGCCAGGTGGATTTCCTGTACGTGATCCACCGGTATGGTCTGGAGAAATGCTTCCGGATTGTATCCAAGATTAGCGGAAGAAACATAAATGTTATTGATATCAAGGAGTATGCCGCATCCGGATTTTTTTACGACTTCACGGATGAAATCCTGTTCGGTCAGGGTAGACTGGGTGAATTGCACATAACTGGATATATTTTCTATCAGGATTTGCCTGCGCAAAAACTCCTGAACTTGCTGGATGCGGGCAACAACGTGAGTGACTGCTTCTTCAGTATAAGGCAGGGGCAATAAGTCATGAATATACTGCCCATTAATGGATGACCAGCATAAATGATCCGAGATGAGGCAAGGGTTAATACGGTCGATCAGGTCGCGCAATTTTTTCAGGTGGCTCCAGTTTAATTCATCTGCAGAGCCTAAAGATAAATTGACTCCATGCAGGCTGACAGGATAATGCTGGCGTATTCGTTCCAACATGTTCAATGCCTTGCCGCCGTCGCCAAAAAAATTTTCGCTATGAACTTCCAGCCAGGCTGTACCCGGGCGTTTTTCCAGAACCTCGGTAAAATGCGGGGTTCGTAATCCTATGCCTGTCAGAAGCAATCTTGAATTCACCAGCCCTCCTCTGTCATCGATATATTCAGCAAGATAAGCATGTGTACATTCTAGCGGTTTTAATCAGTTTTTTTAACATTTTTATAAATGACGGGAACCAGGCTGAGTACAGCCAAGCCGATAAGCGGCAAAATGACCGATGGCGAGAGAATGATATCCAAAATCGGGGTGGCGTTATTTTCAAGTATTTTATCCAGGCTGCGCCCCGCCAGAACGTAAATAATGGTTGCGGGAAGAATACCCAGCACCGTGGCGCCAAGAAAAATGTTCAAGGGAACGCTCAACATACCCGCTGCGATGTTACTGATCCAGCAGGGAAAAATGGGCATCAGCCTTAGCGTGAGGATGTAATTAAAGGCGTTTTGCCGGAATCCGTGTTCGACTTTCTTAATCCAGCCGGTTGATTTTGCGGCAATATGACAACCGATAGAGGTACGGATGGTCAGGAACAGGATCATGCCGCCAAACGTGGTACTAAAAACAGCATAAATGATGGCTATGCTTCCAAAGAGGTAGCCTCCCAACAGGGTGAAGAAAGTGGCGCAGGGAATAGCGCAAGCTATCAGGATGGCATAAATCAGGATATACAGGCTCACAGCCAGGAAGTAATGAGAATTCGTCCACGCTTGAGCGGCAGCCTGATAGTTTTTGATAGTATTTATGGTGAGATAGTCATAAAGACGGAAGTAAAAAAACGAGATAAATGCCAGCAGCAGCAATCCCAGGATGGAATAATTTCTGATGAAGGTGAAAAATTTTGGTATGGCCTTCCATTCCATGAGGGCAGGTTAGCTCTCGGAAGGGGGCTGGGTATTGCCGCCAGCTATCCGTTTGCACAATCCTGTGGGGAGGTAGATCCATTCGTTCTTATCCTGGTCCAGTTTTGCCTCACCGCTGCAGTTATGACTGGCGTTACCGCAGTCGTTAGCACCCGACTTAACGACGCCAAAACAACGTTCCATGCCCGGAATGGGTGAAGATTGCATCATGTCTTGTCCTGGTTTGTTTGCCGTAGCCGGTTTATTGCCCGTTATTGCGGCAGCGTTAGCACCCGAGACGCTAAGTGCAAGAACGGCCGTAATGGCATTGGTGATGATTTTATTTGACATGATCAAACCTCATTATCGAAATAATTGTAATCCTGAATGGGGGCTTAGTTTAATATAATTTTTGATTGAGGACGAATAAAATCATGCGCCTGTTGATCAGGGATTGATCATGCGCCAGGTTTGCCCGAATTGCCTGATGCCGTCTGGATTTACTGCATAAACCAGCCGTGACTGACTACCAGTGACTGGCCTGTCAAGGCATTAGAATCGAAAGAGGCAAAAAATAACGCAACATTTGCCACATCTGCGGTCGTGGTGAATTCTCCGTCCACGGTTTCCTTGAGCATGACTTTTTTAATGACATCGTCTTCACTGATGCCTAGTTCCTTGGCTTGTTCCGGTATTTGCTTGTCCACTAATGGCGTGCGCACAAAGCCGGGACAGATTACATTTGCGCGCACGTTACGGGATGCGCCTTCTTTCGCAACCACTTTTGCCAGACCGATCAAGCCGTGTTTCGCGGTAACGTAGGGGGCTTTTAAAGGAGAAGCTTCTTTCGAGTGCACGGAGCCCATATAAATAATGCTGCCGCCGCGTCCGGATGCATACATGGAGCGAATGCAAGCCCGCGTGGTCAGGAAAGCGCCGTCAAGATGGATGGACAAGAGTTTTTTCCAATTGGCGAATGAAAGCTTGTCTACAGGATCGATGATTTGAATGCCGGCATTACTGACCAGAACATCGATATCGCCAAAAGTCTTTATTACCTGTTCAACACCTTTGTCCACTTCAGATTCATTGGTGACATCCATTTTCACACCCATGGCTTGTCCGTTTTGCGCAATGATTTCCTTTGCTGTTGCATCTGCCTGATCCTGGTTAAGGTCAGCGATAACGACTCTCGCGCCTTCAGCTGCAAATGTCTCGGCAATTTTTTTTCCTATGCCGCTGGCTGCTCCGGTGATAATGGCAACTTTATCCTTAAGGCGCATGATTCATTCCTCCTGATGTGAAGAGTGCCAATAGGGTTATTATAAACGAAAAAGAAGGCGGTGAGTTCAAAAAATCTTGTCAGCTTGCGCAGAGCAGTTGCGCAAACGCCGCAATGCTTTCATTTGAAAGACATACTTTTACGCATTGTCGAATTAATTGACAGGTTTTACGCTAGCTTGAATGATTCATGAAACGCTTGTCTCGCGATGATCAGGCGCATGATTTCATTAGTGCCTTCCAGAATCTGATGAACGCGTAAATCGCGCAGATAGCGTTCAATTGCGTATTCACGTATATAGCCGTAACCGCCGTGCAATTGTAGCGCCTGATTGCAGATGTTAAAGCACATGTCTGTGACCAGGCGCTTGGCCATGGCGCAATACATAATCATGTTGGGATCATTTTGATCAAGCGCTACAGCGGCGCGATAGACCATTAGCCTGGAAGCTTCCAGCTCGGTAAGCATGTCAGCGAGGCGGAATTGCAACGCTTCAAATTCGGCGAGTTTTTGTTTGAACTGGGAGCGCTCGAGCATATATTGGCGCGCCAGCGTAATGCATTGTTTTGCTCCTCCCAGGGAACAGGCGGCAATGTTGATTCGGCCACCGTTCAGGGCAGAGAGCGCGATTTTGAATCCCTGTCCTTCATTTCCGATGCGGTTGCTGACAGGCACACGACAGTTTTCGAAAAAAACCATGGTGGTGGGAAGATTGCGCCAACCCATTTTTTCTTCCTTTTTGCCAAAGCTGATTCCGGGCCTGTCTTTTTCGACCAGAATGCAGCTTATGCCCTGGGGGCCTTCTCCGCCGGTTCTTACCATGCATGCGTAGAGGCCGCTAACGGATCCGCCGCAGATAAACGCCTTGGAGCCGTTCAAGACATATTCATCTCCGTCGCGTACCGCTGTGGTTTTCAAAGAAGCTGCGTCAGATCCAGAGCTGGGTTCTGTAAGACAATAGCTGCTGAATATCTCCATGGTGGCGAGTTTGGGCAGCCAGGTTTTGCGTAGGGATTCGTCTGCATAAGTATCAATCAGCCAGCTCACCATATTATGAATGGAAAGATAGGCGGCGGTAGTGGGGCAGGCGGTCGCGAGTTCTTCAAAGATCAATGCGCTGTCGAGCCGTGTCAGCTCGCTGCCGCCGACATCACCGCGTACATAAATTGCCGCAAGCCCAAGAGTGGCGGCTTTACGCAACGCATCAACCGGAAAATGGTGTTTTTCATCCCATTCCGCAGCATAAGGCGCAATTTCATTTTCCGCAAAGTGACGGACCATTTCTCGTATGGCAATCTGATCTTCAGTTAGCTTAAAATCCATGTCGCACTCCATTTTCAAGGATGAAAATCCTATAGAATCTTTGCGTGCAGGACAAGTCTTATCTGCAACAGTTTGGAATGCGGAAGCCGGAGATTAAAAACGCGTGCGTGGAGCATGATGATTCAAGCCTGTTCTGCGGCTGATTCATGGCCAGGGCGCGGCGGCAGATATTAGTCGCAGGGCGCCAGATCGGCGATTATTTCTGCGGCGAATAAATCTTTTATTGTTTCCCGGCGGCGTATGAGAGAGGCATTGCTGCCATCCACCAAAATTTCGGGAGGCCGGCAGCGTGAATTATAGTTTGAACTCATGCTGAAGCCATAGGCTCCCGATGAATCGATTGCCAGCAAATCACCGCTTTGTAACGCAAGATCACGATTTTTTCCGAGAAAATCCGCTGATTCACACACAGGCCCGGCTATGTCATATTGTTTGACTTCACTATTGTGCAATTCGACGGGAAGAATATTTTGCCACGCATCATACAACGCGGGACGTAATAAATCGTTCATGCCGGCATCGATGATGGCGAAATTTTTATGCTGTGTGTGTTTCAGGTATTCGATGCGGGATAATAGAATTCCCGCGTTTCCAACAATCGCGCGGCCTGGCTCGATAATGACCTCGATATTATAAGGACGCAATTTGTCCTGCAGGGCGCGTGCATATTCACGAATACCTGGCGGGTGTTCATCATGATAGGTAATGCCCAGCCCGCCGCCTATATTGATATGTCTGAGGGTAATACCGATCTTGAGAAGCTGTTGATAGGTATCCAGCAGGCGGTCCACCACTTCCAGAAACGGCGCGAGCTGGACTATCTGTGAGCCGATATGACTGGCAATGCCTACCAGTCTCAGGGATCCTGAACGGGAAATTTTTTGTGCGAGCGGTATCACATCAGTGATATCAATTCCAAACTTGCTTTCATTTAAACCCGTTGTGATGTGGGAGTGGGTGTGAGGATTGATATTGGGGTTGATGCGTATCGCCACATCAATCGCGGCATTCATTCTGGCGGCAATTTCCTGCAGGCGTTCCAGTTCTGGTTCGGATTCTATATTAAAACAGTAAATTTTCTTTTCAATGGCATGCTCGATTTCGTCGCGCTTTTTTCCAACGCCGGAAAACACGATTTTTTTGGGGTCGCCGCCCGCGGCGATCACACGGTCGATTTCGCCCATGGAAACAATGTCGAACCCGGAATTAAGTCTGGCTAACAGATGCAGAATGGCGATATTACTGTTAGCTTTGACCGCATAACAGATTCGATGCGGGATGCCGCTGAAGGCTTCGTCAAACGTATGCCAGTTCGCTTCAATCGCACTGCGTGAATAAATATAACAAGGCGTGCCAAATTCATCAGCGACATTTTTCAGGCTGACATCTTCAATGTACAATTGATTACCGCGGTATTGCAGGCATGACATAAAATATCCTCGAATTTGGCACAGCAAACAGTAACACGCTCACCCGGTTTGACAGAGAAAGCGCACGTCAGTCTGTCGCTAAATCGCAATGAGCCTTGAGCCATTCGTTATAATCCGCAATATGACCCAGTGACGTATTGATAAAACGCTGAGTTGATAATGACAGTTTTTTGCTGACTTCGTTGGTAAAGCGTGCCTGGGTGCAAATCACATCATTGACAGTTTTAGCATTTTGCAGACTTTTGAGATTATCAATGCTGGTCGTGAATACGTCATTGAGTATGATGAGATTTTGTTCGATATATTGCTTGATCAAAGTCTTGATCTGCTCATTTTCAATATGGGGTATTTGATCGATGAGTTCTGAAAAAATTCTCCAGTTTTCCTGAAATTCTTGATATGGCATGGCATGTCCTCCTTGGTGCTGTATTACGCCTTTTAGTTTTTAATTATATCGCAATTAAAGATTGTATACTTTATCTAGTTTTTGGTGTTGTTCAAAAAGGCTCCAATATGACAAGGTATGTATCATCGGGCTGGCCGCAACGGCTGACTGAAACGCAGGATGAATGGCAAGCGGCATCAATTTCCAGGAACCATCATGGTCCAGCTGAATGTCTTCGCAAATATCCCGTGCCGATACAGAAAAGCGGCTTAACGGCATGGTTAATCCCTTTCCAACGGCCTTGACAATGGCTTCCTTTCTGGCCCATATCCGATAAAAGCCCGCAGTTCTTTCATTGTGCGGCAATGAGAGTAAATCCTGATTTTCTCTTCTGCTAAAATAGCGCTCGGCCACGTCAGGGTTATAGGTATCCCGGATTTTTTCTATATCGACGCCTACCGCATGATGGAGTGTAAAAGCATAAACAGCCATATGATCAGAATGTGAAAGATTGAATTGCAATCCCATCTGGCCGGATGTCTGCAAACGTGGTTTTTCATTTTCATCATAGGCAAATGCAATATCCTGCGGCGCACAGGCAAGATATAAGCCTAACAGGGATCTTAACATGCTGCGCGCGGCGATAAACCGTTGTTTGTGTATCGGAAAATGAAATCTCAGCGCCCTCTCGCGTTCTTCAATGCTCAGCAAGTCAAAGCGCTCATTTTCCTGTTCACGGGTCAGGGTTAAATCCGTAAACCAGATTTGAACCTCATGTGTATCAATAAGCATATATTCTTCGGCCATCTAATGAAGGGGGTTAGTTTAACACAGCAGTAATCCGGTTCAGGCGTGGTTCCGCGTTCATTGTATTTTAGGGTCAAGATGTGTAAAAATAAACCATTACTATTCAATGGCACAAATTCATTACAAGGCACAAACCTATGTCAGATGTTCGTTTCATGGAGTGTGAACCAAATTATTTCGTTAAAATACAAAACCTTGCTGAATCAGTCGCCATACATGGGCTGGCGAATGTCTTGAATGATGAAGTCTCCCGTTTCTCTCGTCAACGGGAGGAAATGATGAGCGTGCTGGAAGGGATAAGTTCCTGTAAAGTGACGCCTGATGAATACGGTAAGCTGATGGAAGCTTTATTCTCCGGCATTATCAAGAATAGCCGCGGCCTGGCCCAGGTTGTCGAGGTCTTGTCCCGGCATGCGGGGCTGGAATCATTTATCCCGGACTTGATTCGCTTTGCGCTAGACCAGGGACTGTTGGATGAAACTGCGGATATATACGATTTTTTGATTTACTTCGCATCTGATGATTGTCCGCGGGATCTGATGAGACGAATGGCTGCGATTATCTTCGGGCCTGAGTATCTCAGTAAATTTATCTCCGTCATCGATGACCTTGATGAGTTTCTCAGCAGACTGGCTGAGGCTTTCCCCTTCATCAACTTTGTTTACCTTCTGGAGGTGCAGGAACTCGCGGCGGAAGTCGCAGCGCATGCATACACACCCAACGCCGGGTATTTGTTAAAATATTTGGGCCTTGTAGAGAATTCCATGACCGAATTACAGTCAGAAAACTCCCCCGGCACTTCGGATACTTTTTACCTTTTGTCACGTTTTACCGAAGCGTGTTTGTCCCGTATTGGTCCCGGCTGCGGAAGCTATGATCCCGACGACCCTGTATACAAGAAAATGCTGAATATTCACTTTATGTTGCTGCGGTGCTCGTCCGTGAATTCTCTCCAGGATTTATGTACGCAATATATCCAGAGCAATGGATTTTTTTCCCGCAACAATCCCGAACGTCAAAACAATCTGTCGATTTTGCCGACCACCTTGTTGAACGATGTCTTGCTTCCGTCCGCGGATGAAGGCCCTACTGATATGTTGATAGCTTCCGACGATGAAACCAGCCTGTATGTTGGCGGTTATGGCATGGAGTTTAAACGATAGCCGCATTGATCCGGCATCTTCCCGTTTTCCGCGCGTGCACAGTAGGAGTGTGAAAATTATTATGATATGCTGATGTGCGGATTTAAATGGATATTTACAAAGGAGCTGCGCATGTTGAAGGAATTGGGACTGTATGATCAGATTGCCCTGATCGTTGTTGTGTTGGGAGGCATATTTTGGGGATTGGTCGGGTTGTTTAATCTTTTTCTCGTCACTGCCATTCTGGGTAATTTCCTGGGCAGGATTATATATATAGGCGTGGGTGTGGCCGCTGGCTGGTTGTGTTATCAAATTTATCTCGAAAAAATGAAGAAAGCGTAAAATAGCCAGGCATCCTGATCCCCTCTCCAGGCGAACCCTGATTTCAAAATGAGAGGGGACGTCTTTAGTTTTCCTCGCTGCTTTTAAACGAATCCTGATAGAAGAATAGTAACGCAGCCTTCATGAGCGGATCTATAATAAAATAGTTTCCCGCTTCCTTTCTTCCCACCAGGTCACGGTTTTCCAGCACTTCCAGGGCGTTGATCACGCTTGGGCCGGTGAGGCCCACGAGCTGCAAAAAATGTTTTCCTGTCAATTCCGTGGCATTGCCGAATGCAATCGCTGTCAGGATTTTACGCTGGCCAAAGCTCAGGTAAGATAATTCACGGCTTATGCGGGTCCGCTCTGTGTAAATATATTCTTGCCAGATCTTTTTGACCGACTGGGCGTCAGGAGGGTGCGCCTTGTCCTCGTGGGTTTTCCATAAAGCATTACATAAGACGTTCATATAATAGGGATGTCGTTCCGTGAGTGTGAATATTTGCGAAAGTGTTTCGTCTGGAAAATGTCTTTTCCAGGTCTTTAACGCGATTTTATTGATGAAATCCGCATAATGCGCCTCATCAATGCGGTCCAGGATGATCCGCTCACAAAGCATGTACAAAGGCCTGGACTTGTCATCGAACATGTATGTCAGCAAGTGACGGTTGCTTCCGGAAAAAACCAGTAGTAAGTACCGGGTTTCCTGGGCGACGTGCCGTATCGCGCCTTCCAGCGCTTTGGCGGAAGGAAGAGCGCCGATTTCCTGGAACTCGTCGATGAACAAAACGGCGCGCTGACGCTTTTTTGCCAGTATGCTTTCGAGTGCGAGCAGGGCGTCCATAATATTGATGGCGGCGTCACTGTCTTTTTCCGGAGTTAATTCCAGGTGCAGCCCTTTGAACCCGATAGTCCAGCGCTTTTTCGCCTGAGAAAAATAATCCCGTATCTGTGTCAGCATTCGTTCCGGCTTGGTCGAGATTTTCCCGAGCAGTCTCTGCACTCCCTGAATCAATTGTTCTTCGCATGCTTTCGCATTCAGCGCGACGAATAAATCGACCTTGGCATGGGGGATGCCCAGCTTCTCCAATACAAACAATACGAGGCTGGTTTTGCCATATCGGCGTGGCGAAGTGATCAGCGTATGCTGATGCGCCTTGATATTTTTCACCAGCCTCTGGCGTTCAGCGACTCGGTTGCAAAACGCATTGCCTTTTGCGATCCCCAAGGGAAAATATTCTTTATTCATGTCGTGCGCTTCCACATTCTTGGCCGGTCCGGGCCGTTTTCATTGCATAGCCATTAGTATATTAGGTACTTTCCTATTAGGCAATTAGCTAATTGATGGTGAGCGGGCGGCATGCCGCGAAGAAAGCAATCGGGCTATACACTGATGCCTATCCATTTCCCGATAAAAAAGGTCAGCGCGCCTGCCGTTGCTCCTATCGCAAGCATGCGCAACCCTAGCAAAACGGGATTGCGGTTAGAATACAGGCTTAAAATCATGCCTATGAAAAACAAGGTCCCGGCTGTCAGGGAGATGCTCGCCATCAGATTCCAGGAATGGCCGCCAAGCAGGAACGGAAGCAGTGGAATAACGGCTCCGATGGCGAAGGATATGAAAGAAGCAAACATGGCGCCGTAAGGGGATACCAGATCTTCAGGGTTGAGGCCGAGTTCTTCCCGCGCGAGGGCGTTGAGTCCGGTATCAGGATTATCAATCATCAGCTTTGCCAGTTTGTCAGCGTCGGACTGGGATACGCCGCGAGCCTGATAAATGAGACTGAGTTCTTCCATTTCTTCCTCAGGATATTCTTCCAGCTCCTGTTTTTCGATAGCGATCTGGTATTCAAAGACTTCGCGTTGAGAGCGCACGGAAATGTATTCACCGGCAGCCATGGAACAGGCTCCCGCGAGCAGGCCGGCGGCGCCCGCCAAAATAATCAACTGCTGGCTGGCGCTGGCGCCTGCCATGCCCAGTATCAGGCTCATGTTCGAAACAAGGCCGTCGTTCATTCCAAATACGGCCGCGCGCAGGTTACTGGAAGTGCTGATACCGGTATGTTTGTGCTCACTATGGTACCGTGTAAAAACGGACATGCCGCGGATTTTCATGGCGGATAAAATGGTGTGCATGCTTTCAGCGCCAAAAAAAACGACTAATGCGGATACAAGGCGCGTACGGAGATCCGGAGTAAATCCGGAAGGAGGCTGCAGGTTTTTTTCCCTGATTTTATGTTCCCAAACGCTGGCCTGCTTTTCAGCCGCGCCTTGCAGGTCCAGAAAAAGCTTTTTGTGCAGAATGTTTTTTTCGCTTTTAGCCATGACAGAGTATAAGTAAGCTGAACGCTTTTCTTCCCGCCAGTTGTCATAAATTTCCATGTTGTGTATCCCTGTAGAGAGAATGAGACCGGGTCATGAGGACTGGCTCTGTTTTGCGATGAAATAATCAATTAATTTTTTTGCGATGCTGATGCTGGATGACGGACGCCCCGGAAGGTTGTCATACCGGTACCAGTCAGCGGCTTCGATTTCCTGCCGGTCAATATGTATATCGCCGGATGCATATTCCGCGGTGAAACCTATCATTAACGAGTCGGGGAACGGCCAGGATTGTGAGCCAAAATAGCGGAGATTTTTGATTTGAATGTCGACTTTTTCTTTTACCTCGCGATGTACGGCATCTTCTATGCTTTCGCCAACTTCCACAAAGCCTGCGATCAATCCAAAGGCTCCCGGAGGGAAATGCGGGCTGCGCGACATGAGAATCTTGTCATCCTTTTGAATGAGCACAATGATGGACGGAGAGATGCGAGGATAGAGAGAAAGCCCGCAAGTATCGCATACGCGCTCGAATGTTCCAGGCTTATGTCTGGTTGCGTGTCCGCAACGGCCGCAATACTGATGATTTTTATCCCAGTTGATGACTGAATAGGCTTTGGCGGCAGCGGCATACCAGTCATTACCAAGGATTTCAAAAGCCTTGCGCAAGGGGACGGGTTCCACCTCGTCAGGCAAGGCCGCTCGCGCATCCAGTTCAGCGCAGAAGCAATCGATAGTGTTGAATATGCCCAGCTTATATTGCCTGAGAAAATCAGGCTTGAATCGGGAAAGCCAATGGAGGTCCGGAAAACGGGCCGGAACGGAGTTTTTCATGAGGAGCAGACGGTCATTTTGAAAAATGAACCAATACTCGGGTATATCAGGCAAGGATGAGCGCATGATGATAAACCTATTTTATCTCTGGGTTACGATATGTGATTCGTGAAATTAAATCCAGAGTTTCGTGAGGAGAACGGCATGAGGGGCATGGCGGTGAATGCCGCAATTTTGAACACAGCTTCGCTTGCTCTGAAGCAAAATTTGTCTTTCGAGACAACATATAGTTACTTCGACATATTCTTGTGAGAAAATGAGCCCATTCGTTATGATCAGAGGATAAAGATTATGGTAAATAAATTCACGTGGATTATTTGTTCGCTCATTTTGGCGATTGGCATTTTGGGTGCGGGATATAGTGTCGGAAAAGCCTTTTATATCGTTAAAAAAATGAACCGCAGTGTGACAGTGAAGGGATTGGCCGAACGGGATGTGAAATCTGATCTGGGATTGTGGGAAATCAACTTTCGTGAAGTTGGAAATGATCTTGTTCAATTGGATCAGCGCATACAGCATGACCAGGAGTTGGTGGTCACATTTCTTAAGCAGCAGGGATTCACCGATAAAGAAATTGACCGTACCCAATTAAAAGTGGAAGACCGGTTTGCAAATGTGTACAACCAGAATATCTCCCAGAACGCCAACAATCAGCGTTATGTGGTGACCGCGGGCACGCGTGTGCGTACTGAAAAAGTCGATCTCGTTCAACAGGCAGGACAAAATGTGGATAAACTGTTGCAATTGGGCGTCCCCCTCGCGTTTGACGCCAGCTCTTTAAGTCCAAACCCCAGTTTTTATTACACTCAGCTGGACAGCATACGCCCAGCGCTGCTTGCGGAAGCCACACAAAGTGCGTTTACCATAGCCACCCAATTTGCCAAGGATTCGGGCAGTAAACTGGCGGGTGTTCAGAATGCCAGTCAAGGCGTTTTCCAGATCATGGGAAGAGATACCAGCACCATGAGCTCAGACTGGAATAGCAACCAAAATGCCCTGGGTTCGATTGAGAAAAAAGTCAGGCTGGTGTCGACAATTGTTTATCGCATAAGATAAAGATGAAGAGATCAGGTCTGCATAGCAGTGATGGCTATTAGAAATCGGTTTGGAAAACACACATGGTCATTAAAACGGCGAGTCTTACGGAAGAGATAGTAGCAATTGTAAAAAATAAAGGGACTGAAAAGCCTTATTCGGGTGAATATGATGATTTCGGCGAGTCAGGGACTTATCTTTGCCGGCAGTGCGGACTGCCTTTGTTCCGGTCACAGACCAAGTTTCATTCGGGCTGCGGCTGGCCTAGCTTTGATGAAGAGATACAAGGCGCGGTCTTGCGCGAACGAGATGCCGATGGTTACCGCACCGAAATTTTATGCTCCAGATGCCGGGCTCATTTGGGACACGTTTTTACAGGCGAAGGAATGACGGCAAAAAACACTCGTCATTGTGTGAATTCTCTCAGCCTGGATTTTGTTGCCGATCTCACTGTTACGGATACCGAAGAAGCTGTCTTTGCAGCCGGCTGTTTCTGGGGAGTCGAGCATTATATGAAACAACTTCCCGGCGTACTCAAGACTGAGGTGGGATACTCGGGCGGCAGCCGGAAAAAGCCGACATATGAAGAAGTTTGCAGCGGCAAGACAGGGCATTTTGAAGTGATTCGGGTTATTTATGACCCTTCCCGCGTCAGCTACGAAGCGCTGACAAAATATTTTTTTGAGATACACGATCCCACCCAGGCGAATGGGCAAGGCCCTGATCTGGGTGAGCAATACCTCAGTGTGATTTTTTATTACGACGAGGCGCAAAAAAACATAGCGCAAAAGCTGGTGAACCAGCTGGAACACATGGGGTATCGCATTGCCACCCGCCTGCTTCCCGTGAGCACATTCTGGCGTGCGGAAGAATACCATCAGGATTACTATGAGAAAACGGGGAAACAGCCGTATTGTCATCGTTATGAAAAAAAATTCTGATCTTGAGCGGTGATCTATCCTGCGGGAATAATCGATAGATTCAGACAGGGGCATCCTTTCAATTTTAGAGTGAGAATGCAGGATTATTTATTGTTGTTCCTCGGGCGTTTGCTTGCTGCGCGACAATGTCAGCGTAGGGATTTTGAAACAGGAAGAGATTTGCCGAGACGAGAGTTCCGGTGCGTCATGTCTGGGATGCATGAATGGCGCCAGTCGCTGTTGATGGTGAGATTCATGCTGTAATTTTTGGTTATATTGGTAAACACAGTCTTGAAGCAGCCGTTCATGCCGGTCTTCAAAATAAATCAGAACATTGCTCTTCAATGCTTTTTCCTCTGCTATCACGACATATTTTGCGACCCCGAATAAATTGCCCCACTGAAAATAAATAAGCTGGGGGACGCCGCCCGGGAAAAAGGGCGCGCCGGTGAGCAGCTGATTTCCGTGATATAAAATCAATTCATCAGTCGTCATGGCGCGGAAAGAAAGAAAATCGGAAGGCGACATTTGCAATTCCAGATGATCAGATGTGCCGGCCAGTAAAATATCGAGACGCCGTTTCAAACGGGCAAGATCGGCTTTTTCCAGCTTTTCGCCGGGCATGAGAAATGAGTGATGAGGATGGCGGTAGTGTTTGAGATAGTACGTGATGACAGGATCCAGGTGCTGGCCGCTCAAGGCCTTTTCATGCCAGGCAAGAAAATTGAGCTGATCGCAAGATAACGGGATGCCATCGGCGAATTTCACTCTAAGGTCTTGAATAGCATAGTTATTTGGTTTGTGTTTTAAACTGGGCTTCATCATGTCACGGAACCGGTCATAATTTGTATAATTTTAGCAAAACACTTCATTTAAAACCATCTTTCTGCATGGCGGATTCTCGATTCAAACACGAGACGAAAAGATAAAATCAGGGCATAATGCTACCCCGAATTGAAAATCGCTGTGAGGAGAATGAAATGAAATTGTACTTTGCAAAAGGTGCGTGTTCACTGGCGTCAAGAATCATTATTAATGAAACCAAGCTGCCATGCGAGTTTGAGTCTGTCGATCTTGCCGGAAAGAAAACAGAAAGCGGGGCAAATTTCTATAGTATCAATCCCAAGGGATCCGTGCCCGTATTGATCACGGATGACAATGAAACATTGACCGAGAATGCGGTCATCATGCAGTATCTTGCCAATGCGGCGCATGCGGATAATCTGCTGCCTGCTCCTGGCAGTTTTAAACATTATCGCGTATTGGAATGGCTGAATTTTGTTGCTACCGAGCTGCATAAGGGATTTTCACCTTTATTCAATCCCGCCATGCCTCTGGATACAAAAGAAAAAATCACTATTCCGGTGCTCAAGGGCAAATTAGGTTATGTGAATACGCAGCTAGAACATTCTGAATTTCTGACTGGCGAGACTTTCACCTTGCCTGATGCCTATTTGTTTGTCATGACAAGCTGGGCCGGGTATTTTAAAATGAATCTGGCTGACTGGCCGCATTTGTCCAGGCATTTTATGGCCTTGCGCGCGCGAACGGCCATTCAAAAATCACTGGATCAGGAAGGCTTGCATTTTTAACTGAATCGGCAAGTATTAAAATCAGAATCAGTCTCAATCTGACCAGGAGTAACATGACAATGGAAAAATCAATTTCCAAAATACTGGAAGGTTACCAGCAATTCAGGAAAAAATATGCGCTGGGCGATAACTCTATCATGCAAACCTTGGCCAGCCGCGGCCAGCGTCCTGAGATTATGGTGATAGCCTGTTGTGACTCGCGCGTGGATCCGGCACTGATATTGCAATGTGATCCGGGTGATTTGTTTGTTGTCAGAAACGTGGCGAATATCATTCCGCCTTATGAAAAAGACGAGGCGCATCACGGTACCAGCGCTGCGCTCGAATTCGGGATTTGTTATCTGAATGTCAAACATATCATTATACTGGGACATAGTCAGTGCGGGGGAATAAATGCCACCCTGAACCAGGAGAGTCTGCACCAGAATGATTTTATCAGCAGCTGGGTGTCATTAATCGGTCCGCGTTCGAACAAGATAATGAACGCGGATGATTATGCGAAGCAAGCCATGCTGATTTCATACAAGAATTGTCTCACTTTCCCCTGGATAAGGGAAAAAATGGATAAACAGGCTTTGCTGTTGCATCTATGGTTTTTCGACATTGAAAAAGGAGAGATATACAGCTACTCACATCAAAAGAATGAATATACCCTTTTGATCAATTGAGCATAACATTTCATGCAAATAACACGCTGACCGCCATATGAAAATTATTGAAACTGAAAGATTGCTGTTGCGCACCTGGGAGGAACGGGATATAGAACCCATGACACGAATTGATCAGGATCCAAGAGTGTGTGAATTCTTGCCGGGTATAGGCAGCCGTTCCGCGACAGAAGCCGCTATACGCCGGTTTATGCAGCATTATCATGATCACGGGTTTTCCTTATATGCCGTGGAGTTGAAATCAACCTTTTCCATCGACCCCTCTGTTCACAAGAGCACGGTTGGAACAGCCGGGAATGAATTTATAGGATATATTGGGTTGTTAATTCCATCCTTTGAAGCGCATTTTACCCCTGCAGTGGAAATCGGCTGGCGGCTGGCTTCAAGGCACTGGGGGCAGGGATACGCTACGGAAGGCGCGAAAGCAGTATTAAAATATGGATTTGATGAGCTGGGACTGCGGGAAATTGTTTCATTTACTGTCCCCGCAAATACACGGTCGATTCGCGTGATGGAAAAAATCGGCATGCGGCGGGATCTGTCAGGAGATTTTCGTCATCCCAGGCTGTCACTGGATCATCCTTTATCCTTGCATCTGTTATACCGGATACAAAATGACAAATCATGAAATCGTGTTTAAACCCTTGCGGGAAGAAGACTTGACCCTGCTTTTTCAATGGTTTCAGAAAGAGCATGTTTTGCGCTGGTATGCGCGGGGGCAGGGTTACACATTGGAAATGATCAAGGAAAAATACCGGCCCAGGCTTGACGACCCGGACTTGAAAAGTTATATCATCCATATTCATGACAAGCCTGTCGGATATATTCAGCTTTATCGTCTGAGTTCCTATTTTCCCGAGGGCATATCCGACTATTCACACCCTTTGTTCAGTCTGTTTCAACCGCATGAATTGGCGGGCATTGACTTGTTCATGGCGGATGAGAATTATCTTGGTAAAGGTTATGCCAGCAAGGCACTGATGTGTTTTGTTCAAGCCTGTGTTAAAAATGAATTCCGGGCCCTGCTGGCGGATCCTTCAAAGGAAAACAGCCGCGCGATTGCTTTTTTCATGCGAAATGGATTTCGCGAAGTGGAAAGCCCGTACCCGCATGATCATGCGATCATGTTACTGAAATGGTGAGTATCAGAAAGCGCCTGTAGTAAGATCAACGATAGCGAGTTATTTTTTACTGGAAGAGTGAAACCAGCCGTCATGACTATTTCCATTCGAGAACCCAACCGCAGTGATGAATCCGCGTTTCTGGATGCTATGCATCGCAGTGAAAAATTGCACACTCCCTGGGTGCGGGCTCCCCTGACGTCAGAAGAATTTCGTGACTATGTAAACCGGTATCAACAGCCCAACCAGAAGAGTTATCTGGTATGCGGCCGGGATGACCAAATCATGGGTGTGTTCAATCTCAGTGAAATTGTGCGCGGCTTGTTCCAGAATGCTTATCTTGGATTTTATGCGGTTGCGGATTATGCAGGAAAAGGGCATATGAGCGCCGGTCTGAAACAGGTTCTTGAAAAAACCTTTGGCGAATTAGGCTTGCATCGCCTGGAAGCGAATATCCAGCCGGATAACAGCGCTTCCGTTCAACTGGTGAAAGCGAACGGGTTCAGAAAGGAAGGTTATTCTCCGCGTTATCTCAAGATTGGCGGGCAGTGGCGGGATCATGAGCGATGGGCCATGACTATTGAAGACTGGATGGAAATGAGGAATGCCCATGCTGAATAACGTTGCTTTGTTCCTGTACTTTGTGATGGGTGTGCCGTCAGCTACAATCCATAAGCTGGCTTATTTTTTAAGCAGATTTTGATTTTGACAGGCCGCAAGCAGCCAGTGAACACTATCCATGACCCTGGGTTGGGCAACGATATCGTCCAGATTAGTAAAATAAGCAATCCTGCCTTCATAACATCCTGTAATGGTGTTGTTTTTGTCATGCCAGAAATACAAATAAACCAGTTCGGTATAATTGTCCGCTCCTCTTGGAACGGACAGATTATACACTATAGCTAATTACACAATATTATTTACACATCCCCATCTATATTGCAGTGTCGCATTTGCTATCCTCTTTAGCGGAGTTTTAATCTTTTGCTGGATTTATTTGATGGTGCTACATCTTTTCGTTTTTTTGAATTTGAAAATAAGGCACTCGTTTGCTCTACAAAGGTATCTCCTTTTGTATTCCAAAGAGCATTGTAAGCTATTCCGAGTGAAAAAACGGTAGCAATAACTTTAAAGAATTTTTTCGTTTTGTTATCTTCCGATTTTTTCAGTGTTTTTACATGATTTGGAAATTCAGTTTGAAATTTCTGCAATGCTTTACTGGGATTTTTATCCTTATTCTCTAACTTAACTTGCAGGGCTGCTGCAGATTTGAATTTTTCTAAATTTACTCTAAATTCCGTATGTTTTGCAGCAAATTTAGTAAGTTCTAAATTTTTCCCTGTATTAAGATCAGAAATGATATCTTTAACTGCGGATTTTTTGGTTTTTGGCGGAGCATCCAATTCTGGTGCATTAAAATAAGCGACGTATAAAGGCGGGTTTTCTCTTTCTAAATAATTTTTTATAAAATCAGCAGTGTCTTCATTGAAATTATCACAGCCCGCGTTCAATTTATTCGCATTGATTAGATCTATTATTTGAGTAGATGCTAATGCCTTTAAAAAAGTCCTACTGGCTTTATCCTGGGATTGATATAACACGTTCTCATGTAACGCAAATTCATTTGCAAAAGCAGTAAAAGCTGAATTTGCATCTTTGTCTCTATTTGTCAGGCAGCTTTGCAGGGCGTTAATTGCGAGATACTTATCTATGTGAAGTTTCAATGCAGGGTCTTCATTAACAGCAATGGATATGGGGGAGCTCTCATTCTTTAAGTCATTCATTATTTCCTGCAAAGGATCTTTTATCCAAGGATTATTATAATAAGATATAAATAAATCGACATAATTTTTATTGATAAATTCCCTAAGGGAAGAAGCAAGGGCTTGCTTATACTCAGTGCAGGCACTATTTAAAATATTGGTTTCTCTTATTCGAGGGCCTAGTAATGAATATAATATTTTTTCTTCGGAACTCGCTGACTTACTAAATAAAGTTTGAAAGCCTTTATCAAGAATCCCTTTTTCTTCAGATGTAATTTCTTCTAGTTCTTCCATTTTTGCGGTAACTCCTTTTCCCTTTTCTATAACTTCATCAGAAGAAATCTGATTTATCTTTTCAATGGTTCTTTCAATTTTAAGTTTTCTTTCGGGATCTTTGTCGCTTAATTCATTGATAGAAATTTCATTATTTTTGTTATATGTCAAAGCTTGAAGTAGAGTCAGCAAGGCATAACTCGCTCCTCCACCTGGATGAGTATTGCTCGCTAAACTATATAGTGTATCTAATGCTGGTTCTAATGCTGGAAGTAAATGACGATATTGATTTAGTAATAAAATGGAAATGGGCATAACGTCATCGGCGGGAATGGCAGGTGGTTCTCCTTTTTTCCCTGATTCATTCATTATTTCTTTTAAGGCGGAGCGCCATACAGCTTGAATATTATATATTATAAAGTATATCAATCTATCCAATAGCTTGATATAGCTTAGAACACGTGGGATTTTTTCAGATTTTAATGCAATAAGCTTTCCATTCTTTAGCTTATCAATTAATAAATTGACAAATCCGTCATAATTTTGAGGTTGGGCTTCTTGGGAAAGCTTCGATATTTCTGCTTGTTCTTCAGTAGAGAAATTTGTATTTTGAGCTAATATATCGTAAAGAATAGGTTCTAATAATCCCATTGGTTTTTTGGAAGAAGAAATAATAGACTGCATGTTTTTTATAAACAGAAGATCTTCTTTTCCCCATTTTTTTCTATAGTTATTAAATTGGGTATTATCAAAATCATCACGCATGGCTTTTAAAGCTTTATGTTGTTCTAAAAGTCTTTTTAGCTCAGGATTCTCATTTACAAAGGTTTGCATTTCATATGCGTGAACAGTGACGAATGCTCCTGAGGGTAATCTATAATGTGACTCTATTAGTTCTGTTGGAGGATTCGTGCGACGTGAGGATTCGTAATAATACGAGTAGAGACGCCGATTTTTTTTGAATGCAGCTTCTATTCTTTCTTGTATCTCAATAAGATGAGCATCACACAATGCTTTGATATCTTGAGATTTAGTGGTTTCAATTTCGATCACATGGGTGGCCGCTTCAATGTGATTATCTTTGATATCAGATACGTCTCCTCCAGAGATTCTCTGAGCAACTTGTAGGCCTGATTCAAAATCACCCAGAATAGTAGGAATAACAGGAAAACTCTCATAAATAAAATCAACTATGTCGAAGTACTCTTCTATATCTTTGATTGCATTGGTGCGTCTATCGTTGTCTAGTTGTTTAGCAAAATAGGCACCAAGAATTGGAATCCGTTCTTCAGAAGAAACGAGGTTCTCTCCTGTTACATCCGCCCATGCGGCATTTAACTGCTTATACCAAATGAAAACGGCATCCATTTTGTCTAACAAGTCAAGAATGGCACGAACTTTTTTATCTGCAATACCAATATCTTTGGCAGATAAGGCTTTTCTCAAAGCTGCATGAAAGGCTGGTGTGTCTTTGTCATTCTGAATTTGGCTTCTTATTTCATTTCTTATCTTTCTAAAAATATTTTTTTCATCTTTAGATAGTTCAATTTTGGGTAAAGACAAGACAATTCTTGATAAGCTCATTTGGCAATCCTCTATTTGTGAATTTCGGTTTTTTATAAGTTACAGTATATACCTCAAGATCGCGGAATTTTGCTATGGCGGGAGGCAGTCTTCTGCCTTGTGGGTTGCCTTGACTGGCTTTTTCTAAATCTTGCAGGTTGAGCGCACGCAAAAATTCCAGGACTTCTTTCATATCTGGCCTCGTTTAATGTGTTTTATTCTTTACTTATTGCATTAAAATGCAATTTTATAAGTACTTATTCTTAATTATTATTATGATGTATTATTATTAAGTTATTCTTAATTATATTACATTTCTTTTTATTGGTAAATGACAGGCTTGTCCGCCAGATTGGGAATTTCAGTGTGATTTGTTTCTTGATATTATTATTTAAGCACTTACCCACACAACGGGAAATAGAGGATGCACCATGGGGGCTTGCGCGGGCAATTCATTTTCCAGTCCGGGAAAGGCGGGGGAAGTGATCCATTGCCTGGGCGCGTGTGTGATATCATCGCCTAGAAACCGGACGGAAAATACCCGCCGGCGATGCGGGCCCACCGTGCCTCCCGCGGAATGCAGGGTTAACATATGAAAACAGACCACATCACCCGGCGTGATATCCCAGCCCAGGATGGGATATTGATCGCGTGCCGCTTCAATATCCGGCAAGTCGGCCAGGGACCCTTCGGGGAACCATTTCGCCTGATTATCCATGAAGGAGCGCGGCATGAGCCAGGGGCCGCGATGTGAACCAGCCACAAATTCCAGCGTGGAATGGCGCGGGACCGGGTCGATGGGTATCCACAGACTGCAATTTTGCCAGCCTTCGATATTGTAATACGGCTGATCCTGGTGCCATGGCGTGCGTTGTCGTGTGTTAGGTTCTTTCACGAGCAGGTGATCATGGTAGAGGCGTGAGATCCGGCTTTGCATGAGCAGTCCTGCCGCCATGGCAACGGGAGATTCAAAGATAAAACGCTGATAAAACTCGTTCGATTGCCAGTTGCAAAAATCCTCGATAAAAAGGCCGGGGTCGTCGGGTTTGCTGGCGATTTTAGCGCGCGCGCTGGGCGCGGCGAGATTACGCTCAATACCGTCTTGCAGCAGTGACAACTCATCATGCGTGAGAAATTGACGTAAACAGATAGCGCCATCGCGCTGGTAAGCGGTGATTTCACGCTCGGTAATATTGCGCATGACGCGCTCCCTCGCTTTTCGCTGCATGTCTGCCGCCCTGTTATGCTGATGCGTATTTGCGAATGATAAAGTAATAAACCGGTATGCAAAATAAAATGATTAATAAGGCAATACCCACGATCTGCGCGTCAAAGCTGGATATCATCCAGCCCGAATAAGCGGCCGCCAGCAGCGCGATGAGCATGGATTTGGTAAACAAGACACGCAGAAAGGATTGTCCGCTTTGTATAATGAATTTCAATTCGGAAAGTGTTGTCGCGAAATAAGTCAGCAAGGTCAATAGTGCCGCCAGCAACGCGATATTGTTAAACTGTTTCAGCAATGTGGGTTCAATAGTCAAGATTAAAAACAGTGTCACCAGTGTGGATGACAAGAGCTGTCCCGCGACTGGCACATCACGTTTGGATAATTTCGCAAACAGGCGCGGGAACAAGTGGTCTCGCGCCGCGGCAAACACAATCTGGCCTTGTATCAGTGTACACACATTCAATGCGCCCAGACCGGAAATGAACGCGCAGATGGCAATTAATACAGCAGAGTACGGACCGAACAGCATGGTGCCTGCTTCCGCGAAGGGAAATTGCGAATTTTTCAGTTCGGAAGCCGGAATCATGCCCATCAAGACAAAGCTGCTCAGTATATATATCGCGGCGGTGGCCAGGGTTCCGTATATGGTTGCCCGGGAAATATCACGATATCCCCGGGTGTTTTCCGCTGGAACCGTGGCAGATTCGAGACCAATGAATGCCCAGAATGTTAATGCCGCCGCACTGCTCAAGGCAGTAAAAGTGGATTCGTGACTAACAGTGAATTGGGTCAGATTTTCCAGGTGCACACTGCCCATGCCTACCAAAATGACCAGAATCAGAGGCGTGACTTTGATAAGAGTCAAAAATAATTGCACGATACCTGCTGTGTGAATACCAATGATATTGATGAAGGTAAATAGCCAGACAATGCCCAGCTCGCATGCCAGGGCTGTCATATGATTGTAAGCAGGTCCGTTTGCATCCAGGACCGGGGTGATAAACCCGAGATAACCGGTTGATGCAACCGCTATGCCGGCGATGGACACCATGTTGCTGGTCCAGTAGGTGTAAGCAACGATAAATCCCGCCAGTTTTCCATAGGCTTGTTTGCAATACACATAGGGTCCGCCGGTTTTGGGATAGCGCCGGTTCAGGCTGGCGAAGGTAAGCGCTAAAAAGACCGCTCCCACTGAAGTATAAACCCAGGAGAAAAGCGAAATCGTTCCGTATTCCGCGAGCGAGGCGGGCAGGACATATATGCCTGTTCCTATCATGTTCCCGACCACGAGGGAGATCAGGATGGGTAAATTCAGGGCTTTTCTATCCATACGAGGGTCCTCGGCGAGTGGTCAGGAAAACAGCGAAAGTTGCGTGAGTTCGCGAATTTTTCCGGATTGAATGAGATGTTTTATTGCAGCGATGTCAGGCGCGAAATACCTGTCCTTGTCATAAAAATCGACATGACAGCGGACAAGCTGGTGGATTTGTTCAAGCCGCGGCGAGGTTTTCAACGGGCGCAGAAAATCAATACCCTGGCAGGCCGCCAGTAATTCGATTCCGATGATACCCGCCGCGTTATCAGCCATCTGTAACAGTCTTCTGGCAGCGTAGGTTGCCATGCTGACATGGTCTTCCTGATTGGCGGAAGTCGGCAGGCTGTCTACGCTCGCGGGGTGTGCAAGTGACTTGTTCTCGCTGGCAAGCGCCGCGGCAGTGACTTGCGCGATCATGAAACCCGAGTTGACACCGGGATTATTGACCAGAAAGGCTGGCAGGCCGCTAAAATGCGGATCCACCAGCAGGGCGGTCCTGCGCTCCGAAAGCGCGGCCATCTCCGCAATACTGACCGCGATGGCGTCCGCCGCCATTGCAACCGGCTCGGCATGAAAGTTTCCGCCGGACAAGACGACATTTTCATTGGCAAAAACCAGCGGGTTATCTGACACCGCGTTGGCTTCGGTCAATAATGTTTCGCTGGTATACAAGAGATGAGAAAGGCACGCGCCCATGACTTGCGGCTGGCAGCGCAGCGAATAAGGATCCTGGACTTTGATGCACAATCTGTGCGATTCGCGTATTTCGCTGTCAGCCAGCAAGTCCCGGATCATTTGCGCGGCTATCATTTGTGTCCGGTGGCCGCGCACAGACTGGATGCGCTCATCGAATGGCGTGTCACTTCCGCGCGCGGCGTCGACAGAAAGCGCGCCTGCTGATATGGCGGCGGTGAATAAATCTTCCGCCATTAATAAACCCAGCAGGGCGAGGGCGGTGGACACTTGTGTGCCGTTAAGCAGCGCCAAGCCTTCCTTGGGCGCGAGTTTCAACGGTTTCAGACCTATTTTCGCGAGCGCATCCGCGGCGGGAATGATTTTACCGGCATGTCGGGCCTCACCCACACCCAGAAGCACGGCGCTCATATGCGCGAGGGGAGCGAGATCGCCGGAAGCGCCAACAGATCCCTGCGCGGGAATACAGGGATAGATTTTTGCGTTGTATAATTGGATGAGTGCCTGCAGCGTGTCCATTCTGATGCCGGAATAACCGCGTGCCAGGCTGTTAATTTTGAGTGCTAGAATCAACCGCACTGCCTGGTCGCTTAATAACTCACCGGTGCCAGCCGCATGAGAGAGAACGATGCTGCGCTGCAATTCTTCCAGGTCGGCGGTGTCAATGCGAGTGCTGGCCAGCAGGCCAAATCCCGTGTTGACGCCATAAACCGTTTTGTTTTCCGAGATAATTGTCTGAATGGCTTTTTCTGATGCCGTGATGATGGCGGCTGACCGGCCATCCAGTTCGAGCGTCGTGTTTTCATCGAGAATCAGGCGCACGTCTGCCAGTCTGATTTGACCGGGTTCGAGAATGAATTTCATGTTTATTTTACCATGGGTAATTTTAAGTGATGTTCTTTGGCGCAATGGATGGCGGTCTCATAACCCGCATCGGCGTGACGCATGACGCCTGACGCAGGATCGTTAGTCAGCACACGTTCGAGACGCCTGGCTGCGGCATCACTTCCATCCGCTACAATGACCATGCCGGCATGCTGGGAAAAACCCATGCCGACACCGCCGCCGTGATGAAGACTGACCCAGGTTGCGCCGCTTGCGCAATTCAGCAGCGCGTTTAACAACGGCCAGTCGGATACCGCATCCGAGCCATCCCGCATGCTTTCTGTCTCGCGGTTTGGACTGGCGACCGAACCGGAATCAAGATGATCACGCCCAATGACAATAGGGGCTTTGACAGCACCGGTTCTTACCAATTCGTTAAACGCAAGTCCCAGGCGCGCGCGGTCACCCAGTCCGACCCAGCAGATGCGTGCCGGCAGACCCTGAAAATGGATACGCTGTTTTGCCATATCCAGCCAGTTCATCAAGTGCGCGTCCTGCGGCATGAGTTCCTTTACTTTTTCATCCGTGCGGTAAATGTCTTCAGGATCGCCGGATAATGCCGCCCAGCGAAACGGTCCGATGCCGCGGCAGAATAACGGGCGTATATAGGCGGGAACAAAACCGGGAAACTCAAACGCATTGTCCACTCCGGTTTCCTTGGCCATTTGCCGGATATTATTTCCATAATCAAATGTTGGAATGCCCTGGTGATGAAATGCCAGCATGGCTTTGACTTGTATGGCCATGGATTCCTTAGCCGCGTGTATGACTTTCTGTGGATCGCGTTTGCGGAGTTCCGCTGCTTGTTCGAGAGTCCAGCCGCGCGGCAAATAACCATTTAACGGATCATGCGCACTGGTTTGGTCGGTCACCATATCCGGTTTCACGCCGCGCGCGACCAGCTCGGGGAAAATGTCTGCGGCATTCGCCAGCAGGCCGATGGAAATCGGTTTGTCTTGGGCGCCGTGTCTGGCAAGCAGATCCAGAGCCTCATCCAGGCTCGCGGCCTGGGTGTCCAGATAGCCGGTTTCCAGCCTGCGCTTGATGCGGGAGGGGTCACACTCAACCGCCAGCATCGATGCGCCAGCCATGGTCGCGGCGAGAGGCTGCGCTCCGCCCATTCCTCCCAGACCGCCGGTCAGTATCCACTTGCCGCGCAAATCGCCGGCATAATGCTGCCGGCCGGCCTCACAAAATGTTTCGTAGGTTCCTTGCACGATACCCTGGCTGCCGATATAAATCCATGATCCGGCTGTCATCTGGCCGTACATCATCAAACCCTTTTTATCCAGTTCATGAAAATGGTCCCAGGTCGCCCAATAAGGCACAAGATTGGAATTGGCGATAAGCACGCGCGGGGCATCAGGATGCGTCTTAAAAATTCCAACGGGCTTTCCGGATTGAATCAACAGGGTTTCATCCTCATTGAGACGGGTGAGGGATTCAATAATTTTATCGAAACACTGCCAGTCACGGGCGGCGCGGCCAATGCCGCCGTATACCACCAGATCACTGGGAATTTCCGCCACATCGGGATCCAGATTATTCATGAGCATGCGCAGCGGGGCTTCAGTCAGCCAGCTTTTGGCGGTGAGCCGGGTTCCATGAGGCGCTTTGATGCGGCGGGTCGTGTCATGACGCGGAGTAATATCTGACATAGCAACTCCTGTTTTGGTTATATTTTGTGGTGGTGGACAATTTCATAAATCATGCTGGCGGCAAGTTTTGCAGTGCGTGCGTCTATATCATATTTGGGTGATAATTCCGCGATATCATAACTGATGACTTTTCCTGACTCGGCGAGTTTTCTCAACGCGGGCACGATTTGCCAGGGAGTCAATCCGAAGGTTTGCGGAGCGCTGACGCCGGGAGCGTAGGGGACCGCGAAAACATCCAGACATAGACTCAGGTAAATAATCTGGTTGTAATAAATGACATGATTGACGAGGCTGAAGTATTTATTCATGTCGCCTTGATGTATGTCGTCTGCGTAAACAATCTGGGTTTCATATTTTTTCGCGGTGGTGAAAAGCTGCCGGATATTTCCCGTGTTTTGAATTCCTATGCAGTTATAGTCAAAGCGGCGGTTTGCGCGCTCGTGCGCCTCGGCGATTTGCAGGAAAGGGGTTCCGGAGGATCCTTGGTTGTTTGTGAGCAGCGGCCTCATATCGAAGTGCGCATCAAAATTGATGATACCCAGGTTTTCCGCGGGATATTTCTTTTCTATGCCTTGAAAATGTCCCCACGCGAGTTCATGTCCGCCGCCAATGACGATGGGCGTGATGCCGTGGCGCAGAAGAAAGTGAACCGCTTCGCCCAGGGCGTTCTGCGCAGCTTCCAGGTTATTGTCGCTGCACACGATATCACCGGCGTCATAGCAGAGGATGTCCTGTCTTTGCATGGGCATCTTGGCCAGGGCTTCGCGTATGGCGGCGGGTCCTTCTGCCGCGCCCAGCCTGCCGTGATTGCGCCGTATGCCTTCGTCGCAGCAGAATCCGATGATGGCAAGCGCAGGCTGGGCTTGAGCAGGAGCATCTTTCTGAATGTCAATAAGTTGCATCACCTGAAAAAAACAGGAGCCGTCAGGTATGTCTGGGCGTCCTTGCCAGAGAGCTTTCGAAGGGGAAATGTAGCGGCCAGCCCAGGTCATGATAAAGTGCTCCGTGATTGTCAGTTTTCTTTTGTTGTATTCTCATGCAGTTATTTCATAATGGCAAGAGCGCGTAGGCTGACTGGATTTTTATCCAGGCTGATCTAATAGGCCATGCTTAAATAAAGACCATGTTTGACGGGACATAATAATATAAAAGTGAAGGTTGATCGATGCGAAAACAATACGATGCCATTTGGTTAAACGCACAAATAGCGACTTGTGAGCAAGGCTACGGGTTGATTCAGCAGGCTGGCATTGCTGTGAGGGACGGTCGGATCGCCTGGGTGGGACCGGTCGCGGAATTGCCATACGATCCGGAAAAACTCGCCGCTGTCATCCATGATTGCAACGGGCGCTGCCTGACGCCCGGATTAATAGATTGCCACACACATCTGGTGTTTGCCGGGAATCGCGCGCATGAATTTGAAATGCGTTTGCAGGGGGCTACCTACGAGGAAATCGCCCGTCAGGGCGGAGGCATTCAATCTACCGTCAGCGCGACCCGGTCAGCCAGTGAAGAAGTATTATTTCAGCAAAGCCTGGCAAGAGCGCGTGATTTGCAAAAAAGCGGAGTCACGACACTGGAAATCAAATCCGGTTACGGCCTGGACTGGCCTACCGAACTGAAGATGCTGCGTGTGGCAAAACGCATAGAGGACACCCTGCCTCTCACCGTCAGCAAGACCTTTCTGGGTGCTCATACGTTTCCGCCCGAATTTCGCAGCAATCCGGATGCGTACGTTGACCTGCTGTGCCAGGAAATGATACCGGTGGTGGCGAGAGAACAGCTGGCTGACGCAGTGGATGTATTTTGCGAGAAAATTGCTTTCAGCCTGGAACAGACGAAACGCGTTTTTGCTTCTGCCGCCGAACATGGATTGAAAGTGAAGTGCCACGCCGAGCAATTATCGGATATGGGAGGTACAACACTGGCTGCAAGCTATCAGGCGTTATCCGTTGATCACCTCGAGCATGTCGGCGTTCCCGGGGTGAAAGCGCTTGAACAATCAGGTTCAGTGGCTGTTCTCCTGCCTGGCGCATTTTATTTTTTGCGGGAAACAAAATTGCCGCCGGTTGAATTGCTGCGCAGGCACCGTATTCCCATCGCCGTTGCCACAGATTGCAATCCCGGCACGTCACCAGTGACGTCGCTTCTGATGATCATGAATATGGCTTGCACCTTGTTCCGGTTGACTCCGTCTGAAGCGCTGGAAGCGGTGACTCGCCATGCCGCACAGGCATTAGGCATGTCCGCGCTGCGCGGAACCTTGACGGCGGGCAAGGCGGCAGATATGGCGGTTTGGGAGGTGAGCCACCCTGCCGAGCTGGTTTATTATCTGGGAAACAATCCGCTGCGGCAGTTAATCAGGCAGGGGAAGGTTGTATTTTGACGTGAAATCAGGATTGACCTTGACAGCCCAGGGTGAATGCGGCCGCCTTGTCATCCGGCCAGTCAGATCCGGGAGATGATGTGCAATGAATAGGCGTTCTTAATCTACCGACATCTTTCCGGCTTCTCCCATGGATTTAATCCCGGGATTATACATGGACGCGCCCATTATCGGAGGAATGGTGAATTGGCCTTTTGTGGTGGCTTTGATGCGATAAGTGATTTCCCTGGATTCCGGCCCAATACCTGTGAAGAAAATGACTCGGTCTTCGCGCACGTCAACATAATCCATATCCTGCGTTTGGATAGAATCGCCGACGACTTCGAATCCGCCGGGTAACAAGTCTATCAGCGCGATGTTGTCATGGTAACGATTATCATTAGAACGGACGCGGATGTGTACGGTAAGTTCACGACCCAGCTGAATGCCGGTCACAGGATTGTTTTCTTCGCTGCGATACTCGCGCATGACTTCCATGCCTTGATTGATTATTTTTTTTGGCGGTTCGCGGTCGAATCCTTCCTGGATCAGCTGGTAAAACATGGGTTGTCTGCCAGGGTTATCAAAGTTGATCTTGCGCGCAGGCAAGCCCGGCAAGACTATCTTGTATAGTCCTGGTGTGGATGCAAGCTCATGTTCCTTGCCATCAGCAAAAACTTCCCTGATAGTGATGTTGTCATTCGCAACAGGCGTAGAAGAAGACTGAGCGTACGAGTTTAAAGCCAGGGTGGCATAGCCGGCAAGTATGGTGCTCATGGTGTTATCATTCAATGCATTGACCAGTGTCATGACGAGTGCGTCATCCAGTGCTTGTAATCGCTGCGGAAAATGCTTTGCGATCAGATAGAGATATTGCGCGTTCACGGTATTGGCGTTGTAGAAATCATTAGCCTGGCCAATCAATGAAAGCGGCTTGAAGTAGCGTATGAATTTATCTGCTTCGGCCGCGTTTTGCAGTAATTGATAAGTCGCGGCGATATAGGCATAGGTGATATCGTCGCGCGCGTGAAGATCCGGATTCCGGTCCAGCGCCAATTGCAGATTCGTCAGATAATTGGTGGTGATCATTTCATTACGGGTGAGGAGGTAAATTGCATAGGCTTGAACCCGCGCCTGATCAAGGTCTGCAGGCGTTCTGACAGAAACTTCTTTCAGAAATCCTACCCCGGCTGAATAAACATCCTTGGGTATGTTGTAACCTTGTGATCGGGCTTCAGTTAAAAAATGCATCGCATAAACGGAGGCAAAATCGTTGCCTTGTGACGACCCGTTTTCTGGCCAGTAATTAAAACCGCCGCTGGACATTTGACGCTGGCTTAACAGTTGTATGGTTTGCTGGATTTTTTCCCTGATGGAATCCTTGTCTTCAGCAAACCACGGCTGGTCTGCCATGGCCAGCCAGGGGAATGCCTTGCTGACCAGTTGTTCGACACATCCATAGGGGTAATCATTGAGATAATTTTTTAATCCGCTCACGAGTATCAGCGGGCTGGGTGAGGCTGCCGCTTCAACATGACGGAACTCCTGGTAAAGCATACGATCAAGCGGCAGACTGGCGTGCGCATCCTTGGTGAATCCGCTCGTGACGGAAGACGAGTAAGGGGATGATGGGCGCACACTTAGTGTGGATACCATGCTGCTGGACTTGTCATCCTTGGCTGCCGTACAGCGTATTTCTGCGGCGCCCAACGTGGATTTGGCGCGGACCCTGATTCGCACGCTGCGCTCTTCGCCTTCTGGCACAATCAGGCCTTGATCAGAAGCATCCAGGAGTTCCAGCTGTGATGAAGCGTCGAATCTCACAGATACGCGCGCGTTCGCCCCGGAGCCTTCTATGTTATTCGCAATGGCGGCAGTTACTTCAAAGGTGTCACCTGGAGCGACAAAAGTCGGTACGTTAGGACTGATTACAAAATAGCCGCGCACTTCCGTTGATTGAGCTGCCGAACCAACAGCATCTGCACCCGCTGCAACAGCCATTACTCTTAATGCGCCGTTAAAATAATCCGGAACATGATATGTCAGGTTGCGGGGTGTGGTATCGGTATCTACAAGCCCAGACCAATAAACGACGGGCGCTTCAGTCTTGCGCTTGAATGGATTCAGATTGCTTTTAAGCGCCGCTTCGCCCTCATCGCCGCCCACAGCGGATAATTCACGTTCTGCAATGAATTTTGGCAGTATCTGGTCGACGATTTGCATCGTATTGACTTCGAGCGCATGCTTGGCGAAGAAAAATTGCAGCGGATCGGGTGTCTGGTATCCGTATACCTGCAGAATGCCTTCATCCACGGCGAAGACAATGATTTTTCCAGGCTTGTCAGATTGATACGTCATGGTGAGATCTTCTCCGGGGCGTACCAGCTTGGGAGCGGTCAGCTGAATGCGCATGTCTTGCTTCTCATGGGTGACCGCAAAAGGCATGATGCTGTAACTAAGCGGGCTCATGAATATTTCCGGAGAATTCAGGTCACGTACAAACGCGATGTTGATATATCCGTTTCCCTGAAAATCAGCTGGTATTCGGATTTTTTGCACGGATGAAGTCTGGTCGGTTTTGAACCATTGTGCGGCATAAACCTTGTTGCGCTCAATGGTAATCAAACCTGAACCCGAGTAGGGAGACATGATTTGCATTTCAATCTCTTCACCGGGGTTGAATTCGGATTTATTCAACTTGACATTGAGCTCGGCGTTTTTGGGCAGCGGCTGCTGGCTGTTGCCTATCACACTAAATTTGAACCGGCTTAATTCTGCGTCTTTGCTATCCGCGACGGAAACCAGATAATCGCCGATTTCATCGGACGGCAATGCAAAGTCGGTGCCTTGCTCCTGAATTGCGAAAGGCTGGCTGCTGATTTGCGAAGATTGAATAACAGACTGATATTGGTAAGTGCCGTCTTCCTTTTTAATGAGTGTTGACACCGGGCGCAGCCTGAATAGCGAAATTTTCAGATCAGGCAACTCCTGTTGTTTCAAACGGGGATTGACCGCAATGAAATGTATGCTGCGAGTACTGTTTTGCTTGATATAATTGAGGGCGCCGTCAGGTTTGTAGCCCACCAGATAATCCAGGGGACTGATGAGCGCTGTGGTTTGGGCCGCCACGCTGCGGCCGCCTTCCGCTTCATATCCTTCAACAAAAACACTAAGTTGATACGTGCCTTTTTCAAACCGGTCGAGTTTGAGATCGAAGACAGCCTGGCCCTGATTGTCAGTGTGTGTGTCAGAAAGTGTCTCGTTAAACACTTTCGGGGGAGATTTGGGATTCAATAAGGGATCAATGAAAGTGTAATCCGGAAAATCCTTGAAGGTGACCGCGCGCGGAGACAATAGCATTTTCCCGCTGACCTGGCGGTTCGCCGCCGGGGCGCCATACAGATTCCATAGTCCCACTTTGGCTGTGAGCGCCTGGGGTGATATCCATCCCGGAGAAGGTTCCGCGGATAAATGCGTGGAAATTCGCATTCTGTCAGGGAGAAATTCTTCCACGCGCAGGGTCGTTGAACCAATCAGACTGCTGGCGTGATTATCTTTTACGATATAGAGATAGACTTGATACTGTCCGGTGGGGGAGGTTGCCAGGGTTTGAAAATCCAGCGTGAGATAGCCGCTGTCATCCAATGTCATTTTGACATCCTTGGCTGTCACGCCGCGCGGATCAACGACGGTCGCCTGCAATGGCAGGCCAGCCGGCTGGGGTAACACATAAGGACGTTTGACTATCATGGCAATATGCGCAGTATCCCCCGGACGATAAAGTCCCCGGTCTGTGAACACATAAGCGGTGAGCGCAGCGGGATTTTCACTGTTACTGGTAAGGCCGCCCGTATCGAAACGGGAATAGTTCAATTGTCTGTCATAGCGGTTATACGGAATAAAGGAAACATCATTCCCGTTTCTAACGATATAAACAGCGGGTTCACGTTCATTGATGAAATCGCCCAGGTCTGGAAAGCCGGCATGTCCCTGCGCATCAGTTGCGCGCGTGAGAAGCGGCAGACCGTTCTTGCCGAGGATGGATACGGTTGCATTGCTGACAGGCAATCCTCGGGTGATGGATTGCACGTATAAATCGTGTGTGCCGTTGATATTGTTTTTGACAATCAGACCCAAATCCGTGATCAGAATGAGCCGACTGGTCTGCGCGCCCACCGCGTAATTGTTGACTGTGTCCCAGCCCGCCGCCTGCAGCAGGAACAACCCCAGCGGAGCGTTGCCATCGGATTCGGCGGTCATGAAGCCGCCTAGATCCAGCGCGGTGTATTGTTCCTTGCCTGGATCAGACGCATCAAATGGCTGAATCCGGGAAAAGACTTGACTGATGTTATCCTGATTGAAATTGGGATCAAGAAAAAACGGATTGCTGAAATCCCCGCCTGTTTGTGTGACAAGGTGGTTGATGTCATCAGGCAGTACACGGGCAATATTGAATTTGACCGCGCTTAAGCCGCGCACAAGCACAGACAGTTTTTCTTCTGTTCCCAGCGCAAGCAGTGCGCCCTTATGCAAGAATGTGATTTCCTTTGGGTAAGCGGGGACACTAAGCACGGTGGAATAATCATTCGCCAATGCGAAGCCGCCAAAGCCACGCGCGCCTTTCTGTATCTTGAGATAAACATAGCCGGGCGAATCGGCATGATATCGGTAACTATGTATATCCGAAAATTCACGGTCGGAAGGAACGGGTTCCAGGGACAGTGGTTTGCTTAATGCCAGGATGGCTGGTGTGACTTCCCCTGGGTCTTGCCATGGATAATTTTTTTTCGCATCCAGGGATGCGGTCGCTGGATAATCGCGCGGCAATAAATAGGCTTGCAGGGATGAATTTAATGCCGGGTCCGTGATGCCTAGCGAGGTTTCCACAGTCAAAATCTGTTCAGGTCTGTCTTTCGGGTTGCGTACAATGGAAGTGGCGGCATGGGTGACCTTGAAATAACTGCCTGCGTCAGGCACTAACACTTTTGCTGTGATAGTGTCAGTGGTTTCAGCTGTGCCGGTCAACGGTTTGATGCCCTTTTTCAGTGTCAGCTCAAGAAAACGTTCAGCCGAGGGCAGGGGAATGGATTCCGAGCGGAGATAAGCCGTGCGTTTGTGTTCATCATAGTTAAGCGAAAAATGAAACGAAGCGGGGCCGCTTTCCATGCCGGCGGATTTAACGGCTTGCCATTTCAGCGCAATGTTTTTATCAAGGCTATCGGGATTGACAGGAAAATTAAAGTTGATGGTTGCCACAGCTTGCCGCAACTGGGGATTGAGAGGGTCTTGATAAAATTTGAATTCCTGGACGGCGGCTTCAAACGGCAAGGTGTCAAAAGACGCATTCATACTGGCCATGTTTGCGTTAGGCGTGAAGAAATCCCGGGTAAAACTGATCGTGTAACGCTGCCCCGCCGGCCAGTCGGTTTCGGGCGTAAAGACAAGGCGGCTGTCTGAATCCCATACCCACTTCCCTTTAATCTCGGGTCTGATCGTAATGCCTTTGGCGACTTGTTTTCCAATGGAGTCTAGCGGTGCAACCGGACGGGTACTTAGCTTGCCATTCGAGAGGATGCCAAAATCCAGCGTCAGTACATCAGGAACAAGCAGCGTATCCAGGGGCGTGATTTTGGGCGGGGTAAGCTGCGCGACGACACGCTCTGGCCGGGGCAGGGAATGATACCAATAAAATCCATAGATTAACGCGGCCGAGAGTGCGGCGCAGATGAGCGCCGAAGCCCAGAATTTCTTGGGCCGGGCATGAGCATGATGCCGCAAGTAGTTGATCCAGGGGGGAGTATTCCAGGTGAGGCGGCCGAACAGCGATGCGAAGGCAGTTGTCATGGCTGCTGCCAGCTTCACGAATATCTTGTTTGGCATAATCCGCCCTTTGGGTTGAGTAACCTGTTAATCGGCTTGACCGGCAATCTGCTTTTGTGTCATAAGGTGTCACCAATATGACCCGCCATATCAAGCGCATCAGCTTAATCCTAGTTTTGCTTTTTGTCAGCATGGGCGCGCTATTATTTTTTATGCCTATCCCTCCGCTTCTTTCCGGGGTCGTCTTCTCCCAGGCGATTTACGATGCCAATAATCAACTCTTGCGCATGACCCTGAGCCAGGATGGCAAGTTCAGGCTGTTCACGCCGTTATCTGCTATTTCGCCGGCCCTGGTCAATGCCACCTTGCTGGAGGAAGACCAATATTTCCGCTGGCACCCGGGCGTCAATCCGCTTTCATTGATCAAGGCCGGGTGGAGATCTTATGTCAGCGGTCCAAGACGCATGGGCGCGTCAACTATTACCATGCAGGTGGCGCGTATTCGTTACGGAATTCAATCCAAAACGCCAAGTGGAAAGCTGAGCCAGATCCTGCGCGCGATCCAGCTGGAAATGCATTATAGCAAAGACCAGATCCTGGAAGCGTATTTGAATCTGGCTCCCTATGGAAACAATATTGAAGGCGTCGGCGCAGCGAGTCTTGTTTATTTTGATAAACCGGCGGCTGGTCTGGCCCTGCCCGAATCATTAACACTCGCGGTGATTCCGCAGAATCCGGTCAAGCGTGTGCAAGACCGCGGTGTGCTGCGGACAGTTCGTAATAAATTATACGAACGCTGGCTCACTATTTATCCGGAGGATGCTGATAGGAAAGGATGGATGGCATTGCCCTTGCAAATGCGCCGCTTACACTCCACACCGTTTTTAGCCCCGCATTTTGTCAATGAAGTATTGGCTGACGCACCGGCCGGCAGCCATCATATCAAAACAACACTGGATTTGCGTTTACAGAGAGTAATTGAAAGGGTGACCAGGAATTATATTTCACGCAAGCAGAGTTTGGGTGTCACGAACGCGGCTGTCATGCTGGTGGATACACGGGACATGAGCACAAAAGCGCTGCTTGGGTCGGCTAATTTTTTTAACAGCGCCATCGGCGGGCAAATCAATGGTACGTCAATAAAGCGATCGCCTGGTTCGACCCTGAAACCTTTCATTTACGCCTTGGCAATGGATCAGGGATTGATACATCCCGCGACCGTGTTAAAAGACGTACCGCACAGTTTTGGAAGCTACAATCCGGAAAACTTTGATTACGATTTCGTTGGCCCGATCAAGGCAAAAGATGCGTTAATCCTGAGCCGCAATATACCCGCTGTCTATCTCGCCGAGCAATTGAAACAACCGACGCTGTATCAATTTCTGGAACAATCCGGAATTCATGGTCTCAAGTCTGAATCGTATTACGGTCTCGCGCTGGTTCTTGGGGGGGCGGAAATGACGATGCAGGAACTCATCAGCCTGTATGCCGCGCTTGCTAACCGGGGAATATGGAAGCCGGTGCGCATGCGGATTGATTCTGTCTATCATAATTCTGTCGCAAACAAACGTATTCTGAGTCCTGAAGCAAGCTTCCTGGTCCTGGATATCCTGAAGGACGCTCAAGGCTCCGGCGGGAACAATAAGACGCTGCAAGGAAATAAAATTCCGGTGGCGTGGAAAACCGGCACGTCATCCGGCTATCGGGATGCCTGGACATTCGGGATTTTTGGTCCTTATGTGCTAGGCGTGTGGATTGGCAATTTTAATAATGAAGGAAACCCCGCATTTATTGGAAAGGAAATGGCCGCGCCGCTATTTTTTGACATCGCCAATGCCGTCAGTACACAGACAGGGCTTGCGTCAACGGACTGGGAGCAACCCAAAAACCTGCGGCTGGTGAAAGCGGATGTCTGCAAATCGTCCGGCATGTTGCCGACGCGATATTGCAGTCAAACAGAGAAAGTCTGGTTTATTCCCGGGCAGTCGCCGATCAAGGCAGACAACATTCATAGGGAGATTGCGATTGATGGTAAAACCGGATTGAGAACCTGCCGGTTTGACAGCAACACCCGTTTTGAAATTTATGAATTTTGGCCGTCCGATCTGCTCAGGATTTTCAGGCGCGCAGGGATGCACAGACGCTTGCCGCCCCCCTACAATCCTGAGTGTGACATGAGTGCAAAAACAGGCGCAGGCATTTCCCCGCAAATTATTTCTCCGCAGTCACAGGTGAATTATGTCGCGCGTATTGCCGCTATCAGGAAAACTGTGGTTCCGCTGACGGCTGTGGTTGACGCAGACGTCAGAAATCTTTATTGGTTTCTGAACGACTCATTCCTGGGCAGGGTTACGCGCGAGAAATCATATTTATGGCATGCCCAGCCTGGGAAATATGTCGTCAGGGTCGTGGATGACTATGGCCGTTCTGATGCGCGGGATGTCTTGATCAGGCTCGAAAGCTAAGGCATAGCCGTTCCGGGTCCTGATAAAAAGCCTAAAATTCATTCCTTGCGTTTAAATCAACTTAATCAGTGCCTTATAACACTTCTCCCGGCGTGAGCGGGATTTTGCACAAGCCAGATTAAGTTTTCCTTAATGTGGCTTTGTTAGTTTGAAATGAAGCAGGACAAGAAAGCATTTCCGCATTTGATCTTCAGGCATGCGAAGAATGATTTTTCATTAACCCGTGAATAAGGAGAATTCTATGCCTATTACTGAACGTGAAATGGAAATGATGGCGGATCTTGCCAAGAACCACGGAATCCGCGTCCAGCAGGGCTGGAAAAACTTTTCTGAAAATCTCAACGTCGCGCAAGCCATGGTTCTTGATATTGATGATGTTTCATCATTACAGGCAGTTATCAGACTGATACACAAATTAAACCAGGATAAAAAGCCGGATGAACGGATTTTGTTGAGAGCGGCGGCGGGCGGAAGGAATGAGGAATACAGTGAATCATTCTCATTCACACCGGGAGCGGAAGGGGATGTGATTGTCCGCCTGGTCGGAAAGGAATTTCGCAGAATAAGAAAAACATCCGATGACAAAATCATGAGCGTAGGCGCAAGTGTGCAAATCGGCGAGCTGGATAAGAAGCTTTATGAAAAATATGATCTTGCACTACCGACATCCAGCTTGATTCCCTATGTCACCGTCGCCGGCTTGTCCGCTAACGCGGGTCATGGCACCGGCCGGGATCAACCTGGTTTCAGCGGCCTGATTCGTGCGATCACGCTTTGTCTTCCCAACGGAGAAATTGTGAGGATAGATGAAAGCGATCCGGATTTTCATACGATTCGTGCAGCCAACCTGGGATTGTTCGGGATTGTGCTAAACGTGGAACTGGAATGCACCAAGGCAAAAAAAATGGAATGCATCATGGATGTATCCAATATTCCCGATTTTATCCGCAAGGTCAAAGCAGGGCTTTTTTCGAAATATCCCTATGTGAGTGTCATGTACGTTCCCACCTATCAATCCAATGAGATGACCAGTGAAAGATATAATAATGTCATCATTTACTGCTGGACACCGGTCGACAAGTCGACACCCGATGAAAACAATTGCCCCTATCTCGCGCATCTTGGGCAGGAATTGCAGATTAATCTGGAAAGAAACTTGCGGATTACGGATTTATTGCGCGATTATCCGCATCTGATTCCATATTTCACCCGCTACCTGGTGACACAATCCGCGATAGGCAACAAAGATACCCGTTCAGTGGGGCCCTGGCACATGGTGCATTACCAGACGGCCTTTCCCAGAGACATTGACGATGCGGATTACTTGTTCCAGGTCGGGCAGGATTGTGAAGAAATCACGGCTGCCATATCGAAAATTGTGACGACCCTGACTGAATTTGCGCATGAGAAACAATATCCGCTTGTCGATGCCGTGTATTTGCGTTTGTTCACTGGCACAAATGGCGGTTTGTCTACCAGCGCACATGAAAAAGGTCAGTATGTCTGCGGTCTTGATATGGTATCCGGCAATGGTATTGCAGGTTATGCGGAATTCAAACAAAACATGGCGGATTATTTTATGCGCGGCCCTCTCCATGCCAAACCGCATTGGGGAAAATACGTTCCCACAGACGTTGATTACAGAAAGATTTATGGAAATGAGTTCGATGCTTTTATTGCCGCTTTGCACAAGTGGTATGAACGCCACCAGATCGAAATCGACCGCAGCATGCTGCTAAACCGGTTTCATTGCGAAATCTTGCAGCTTCCCTATTACCCGGCGTTCACTCATAATCGATGCATGACTAACATGTGTCATATCGATACGGCACATTCAAAAAGCATTGCTGATGATATTTGCTGTCAGCTCGACAAAGGTTCCGAAGACGCGGAAAATTTCAGAAGGCGTCTGCAAGTCATAGGCAATGAAAAAATACGGGAGAACAAGTCTGCGTTCTTTGAGTCGTCTCATCGCGATAGTGATGAAATGCCCATTACATTAGCTGTCAATGATAAACCGGCAAAAAAGAAAGGTTGTTGTGTCATCCTGTGAACACACAAGATGCGAACAGCACAGTGATAGTGCTGTTCGCATTATTGAAGTCTGGGAGAAATGCGCAGGTTTATTCCACGACCTCGATTTTTTCGATGACGACATTGTCAACGGGAACATTTTGATGGCCTGCTCGCGATGTCGTGGGAACTTTTTTGATTTTGTCGACGACATCCATGCCATCTACCACCTTGCCAAATACACAATAACCCCACCCGTTGGGCGATTCGGATGTAAAATTCAGAAAATCATTGTCAACGACATTGATGAAGAATTGCGCGCTTGCCGAGTGAGGATCCGACGTGCGGGCCATGGCGATGGTGCCTTTTTTGTTAGGCAGGCTTTTGTTGGCTTCGTTAGCGATGGGTTGCTGCGTAGTCTTTTGCCTCATGTTGACGTCAAATCCTCCGCCTTGAATCATAAAGCCATTCATGACGCGGTGAAACAAAGTTCCATCGTAATGGCCGCTTTTGACATATTTCATGAAATTTTCCGCAGTCTTAGGGGTATTTTCAAGGTCGAGTTCAATAGTGATGTCACCGTAATTGGTGTGTATTTTAATCATGAAAAGCTTCTCCAATCGGAATATCGTCGAATCAAAGCGTGAAGTATACAGGCACGAACACAAATTGCCATAAGCGCCTAGCCTCCCCAGGCGCGTTTAAACCCGTATGCAAGCCGGGTGAGGCTTTCTTTTGCGTCACCAAAGAGAAGGAAAGTATGTTCCTTGTGATAAAGTTCATTTTCAACGCCTGAAAAGCCGGGGCTCATGCTGCGTTTCAGGACAATGACTTTTTTGGCTTTATCGACATCGAGAATGGGCATGCCATAAATCGGGCTGGATTTGACGGTACGTGCGGCCGGATTTGTCACATCATTGGCGCCCACTACGAGAGCGATGTCCGCATGCGGGAATTCAGGATTGATTTCATCCATGTCAAATAAATCCGTGTACGGAACATTTGCTTCCGCCAGCAAAACATTCATGTGGCCTGGCATCCTGCCGGCAACCGGATGTATGGCGTATTTCACATTCACGCCGTTTGCTTTCAGTTTATCTGCGAATTCTCTCAAGGCATGGTGAGCCTGTGATGCTGCCATACCATAACCTGGAGCAATAATGACAGATTTGGCCTGTTCGAAAAATGGCAATACTTCTTCCACCGAAATGGATTGAGGCTCGCCCTTGTCTGGGGAATATGCTTTTTTTGTGTGTTCTTCTTCCATTTTCCCGAATGCGCCAAATAAGACATTGGTAATGGATCGGTTCATGGCTTTGCACATAAGAATGGAGAGAATGAATCCTGAAGCGCCGTCCAGCGCACCGGTGACAATCTGGATGCGGTTGGCCAGCATGAATCCCATGACGGCGCCAGTCAATCCGCCATAAGAGTTAAAAACAGCAATAACAACAGGCATATCAGCAGCGCCTATCGGTGTGACAAGAAATATTCCGAACAGAAATGAGAGTGATAACAAGACATAAAAGGTAAGATTCGTTTCAGGATTCAGCATGAGATAAATCACAATCCCGGCCATGACAACGAACAGTGATATGTTCACTATATTCTGTCCCTTGTATGTGATAGGGCGGCTAGGAAGGACGCCATGCAGCTTGCCGGCGACCATGAGACTGCCTGTGAATGTCAGCGCGCCCAGCATGACTTCCACGGCGATAATTCCCATGCTGGCGGAGGAAAGTGATGCGTGGTAGCGGTAATATTCGGCGACGCCGATTAAGCAGGCTGCCAGCGCGCCGCCAGCATGGGAAAGGGCGATGCGCTGGGGAATCTTGGTCATGGGAATCCATAGCGAAATCGGCAGGCTGAGCACTGTTCCCAATACAATACCGGCAATAATCCAGACATAGGATACAATCTGATGGTTGAACAAGGTTCCAATGATGGCAATCAGCATGCCGACAGACGCAAAATTCATGCCTCTTCTGGCTGTTTCCGGGGAACTCAGGGAGCGTATGCCAAGAATGAAAAGTATCGCGGAAATAACATAACACAGCTGCAATATGCTCATGATTTATTGCCCCTGGGATTTTCTTTTTTAAACATTTTGAGAATGCGGTCAGTTATCAGAAAACCGCCGACCACATTGATGGTTGAGCAAGTCACAGCAACAAATGCCAGAAGGTTGGTGATCAGGTCATAATTTTCGCCTGCGACGGCAATGGAGCCGATCAGGGCAATACCTGAAATGGCGTTTGTCGCCGCCATCAGCGGTGTGTGCAACAGGGGAGGAATGCGTGAAATCAGCTGAAAACCAAGAAAACCGGCGAGAATGAAGATATAGACATCAGAAATACCCAGTTCGTTATGCATGACGAAGTCCTTTTCAATTCATTTAGCTGGCGGGTACGCCCGCGGGGCTGTATCATCTCATGATCTTATCGTATACAAAAACACTTTCAGATACCAATATCGGCAATGAGGATTATTTCAGAACCTGTTTGACGACTGCATTCAGGACGTCGCCTTGATAAGTCACCAGGCATCCTTTGACAATCTCGTCAGTCATATCAAGCCGGGATGCTTGTAATTGCGGTGCGATATAACTCAAAAACGCAAGCAGGTTTTTTGAATATAGCTGGCTTGCATTTGAAACGACCGTGCTGGGAATGTTTAAAATGCCGATGATGGTAACATCATGTCTGACTATGATCTGTCCGGGTTCTGATAACTCACAATTTCCTTCTTGTTCGACGGCCAGGTCCACAATGACCGACCCGCGTTTCATTTCCCTTACCATGGATTCCGTGATTAAAATCGGCGCGCGCTTTCCCGGAATCAGGGCTGTGGTGATAATGACGTCTGCTTCGCGGCTGTATTGGCGGATAATTTCCTGTTCCTTTTGGTAAAATTCCGCCGTTTGTTCTTTTGCATATCCACCCGTGTCTTGAGATTGTTCGTGTGATGTTTCCAGACTGACAAAATCAGCGCCCAGACTTTTGACTTGTTCGGCCACCACCGGCCTGGTATCGAAGGCGATGACGACACCGCCAAGACGCCGGGCTGTTGCGATGGCTTGTAAACCTGCGACGCCCGCCCCGATCACAATAACCTTGGCGGGCAGAATAGTGCCTGCCGCCGTTGTCAGCATGGGAAAAATCTTCCCAAGATGGTCTGCCGCCAGGATGACACTTTTGTAGCCGGCGAGATTGCTCATGGAACTCAGGATATCCATAGACTGCGCGCGGGCAATTCTCGGGAGCATGTCAAGTGAAAAGGAAGTGATTTTCTTTTCTATCAGCTGTTTTACGAGGTCCGGGTTGCGAGCTGGATAAAGCGGAGCGATGAGTGTCGTTCCCTCCTTCATCATGTCAAGTTCATGCATGTGTAACTTTTCATCCATGACAGGCTTGTTAACCTTTAAAATTACATCCGCTTGTGCGAACAAGGTCTGATGGTCCGAAGCGATCACAGCGCCCGCCTGCTGATAATCCTTGTCTTCAATATGAGACAGCAACCCGGCTCCGGACTCAACCGCTACTTCCATTCCTGCCTTGATCATCCGGGATACGGTTTCCGGAACGGCGGCGACACGTTTTTCTCCTGGCATCACTTCCCTGGGAATACCAATCTTCATGTATTCTTACTCGCTCAGATGTTGGTGGCTTCGAGATTATCTATTTTGGCAGCGCAGATAAAATCATTTTTGGTTAATCCATTGACCGCATGCGTTGTGTATTTGATCAGGCAGTAATTATAACCTACTTCCATGTCTGGATGATGATTTTCCTGATTCGCAATCCACGCCACCGCGTTGACAAACGCCATGGTTTTGTAAAAACCCTTGAATGTGAAACGCTTGCTGATAAATTTTTCGTCTGCGCTCACATCCCATCCCTTGACCTGCGGGAGCAATTTGCTGATTTCATCATGAGTTAGCGCGGGAATACCGCCTTCGCAGCCTACACAGCGTATAGTATGTAATTCGGACATTTGGAGTCTCCAGGAGTTAAGATGAAATATCATTTTGTATACGCAGGTTCGTACATGCCTAACTCGCGCGCTTGATGGATCATGCCAATCAAATCCATTTCCGTTAAACTGAATAGTACGTCAAAGCTGTCTATCACAAAATAGATAGGTTGAATGATATCAATTCGATAAGGCGTGCGTAATACGTCCATGACATCAAACGGCTTGCGCTGCGGTATCGGGCTTTCCAAACAATATACGGTTTCGCTCTTTGAAGATAAAATCCCGCCGCCGTAAGCGCGCAATCCGGTGCCGGTTTTGATTAAACCAAATTCTATAGTAAACCAATAGAGTTTCGCCAGCATGACTTGGTCAGCATGTGATGCCTTCAGGCCTAATTTGCCGTAGGTATGGGTGAAATCAGCGCAAGCCTTATTGGTCAGCATGGGGCAGTGGCCGAAAACTTCATGGAAAATATCCGGTTCCTGCAAATAATCCAGTTCTTCACGTCGTCGTATGAATGTCGCGGCAGGAAATTTTCGACTGGCGAGCAGGCTAAAAAAATGATCGAATGGAATCAGGGCAGGCACGGGCTCCAGCGCCCAGCCGGTCGTGTCACGCAGGACGCTGGATACTTCAGGGCATTGAGGAATGCGGTCGTGAGGCAAATCCAGCAAATCAATCCCGCGTATGTACTCGTCGCAGGCGCGTCCCTGGACTATGGGAATTTGCCGGGTAATCAAATCCTGCCAGATCTGATTTTCTTCGGGAGAATAATCTGCGTTTCCATGTTCATCAACAGGCCTGGCAACATAAGTGGATGTTTTTTTGTATGTCATATCGTTGAGCCTTTTCCTTTGCCTTGGTGATATTTTACCATGTTACATATATTACTTGGTTAAGCCTGAAAGCAAACTTTTAAACCTTTCCAGCATTCCAGATAGTTTTTTTGACGAAAATCCGCATTTAACGCAGCAGGGGTCAATTGCCATACTTGTCTGGATTCAAACATAAAAGCAAGTGTATCGCTGTAATATTCCGGCTGCAAAGGCATGGAAACGGCTTTTTCGTAAGCACTCGCATCCGGACCATGTGCAGACATGCAGTTGTGCAGGCTGCCGCCGCCGGGTACAAAACCGTTTTCCTTGGCATCATACGTACCATAAATCAGTCCCATGTATTCGCTCATGATATTACGATGATAGTAAGGGGGACGAAACGTATCGCTCGCGACCATCCAGCGGGGAGGAAAAATAACAAAATCGACGTTTGCCACGCCAGGTTCTTGCGAAGGCGAGGTAAGCACAGTGAAAATGGATGGATCAGGATGATCAAAACTGACGGTATTGATGGTGTTGAAAAGTCTGAGGTCATATTTGTATGGCGCGTAATTGCCATGCCATGCCACCACATCTAACGGGGAGTGGGAAATTTCTGCCTCCCATAAATGACCTTGGAATTTCGCCAGCAGCCGATAACGGCTTGCACTATCTTCGAAAGCGGCAGTGGGATAAAGAAAATCACGCGGATTCGCCAGCCCGTTTGCGCCTATGACGCCCAGTTCCGGAAGGCGAAAAGGTGCGCCAAAGTTTTCACAGATGTATCCGCGCGCACGTGATCCCAATAGTTTGACTTGATATTTGATGCCGCGCTGGATGACAAGAATTTCACCAGGTTCAATGTCCAGCGTGCCAAACTCGGTTTTAAACCGCAGGCGTCCTTCCTGGGGTACGATGAGAAAATCCCCGTCTGCATTATAGAAATACTGATTCTCCATGGAACGTGTCGCGCAATACAGATGAATGGCCGCTCCTGTTTGCAACTCTATGCTTCCGTTTCCGGCCAGTGTGACCAAGCCTTCAATGAAATCGCAGTCAGATTGCGGATATGGCATGGGATCCCAGCGCAGCTGGGTAGGCGGTGTGAGCGAAGGGTTAAAAGGCGTGCCGGCAAGACCCGAGGGAGTAACCGGGGTAAATTCACCGTGTAAAACCGAGGGACGAATGCGGTAGAGCCAGCTGGACAGATTTTCCTTTCTGGGAGCGGTGAATGCACGCCCGCTTAATTGCTCGGCATAGAGTCCGTATGGCACTTTTTGCGGAGAATTCCGGCTTTTTACCAGCGCGCCGGGAAGCGCTTCCGCTTCAAAATGATTTCCAAAACCGCAGTGGTAAGCTAATGAGTCTGACATAAATACACCTCGTGCCGAATGACATTTTTACGCTGTTACCGTGTTGTCCCGGGCATGCAATACCTTGTTGACCGCTTTCAGAAAGCGGTCATTTTGCTGCCGTGTGCCTATGGTTACACGAATGTGCCGCGGCATGTCATATGCTTTGAGCGGCCGGACAATCACGCCTTCAAGCAATAACTTTTGATATACCGACATGCCATTGCTGACATCCACGGTGATAAAATTGCCGATGGATGGAATGTATTTCAGATTTAACTGGCGCAAGCCTTCTTCCAGTTGCTGCATTCCCTGCTGGTTAATCTCGACACTGTTTTGTACATGTGATTGATCATCCAGCGCGGCGCAGGCCGCTTTGGCGGCGATGGTGTTGACATTGAATGGAAGACGGGTACGGTTCAGGATATCAGCAATTTCTACGGATGAAATGGAATATCCCAGCCTGAGCGCGGCCAAACCATAGACTTTGGAAAAGGTGCGCGTGATGACAAGGTTGGGGTATCGGGGGAGAAACTCCAGCGTATTCGGGTAGTCTGGATTGGTAATGTATTCGGAATAGGCTTCATCGACCACCACCAGCACGTGAGGCGGAACGGATTCCATCAGTCTGATGAAATCCATTTTATTGGTATAGGTTCCGGTCGGGTTATTGGGGTTGACCAGAAACAAGACGCGTGTTTTTTCATCGATGGATTGGATCATGCTGGGGATGTCATGTCCCCATTCCCGCGCAGGGACAACTTTGGCGCGTGTTCCATAACTTTGAATCAAAATGGGAATGGTCAGGAAAGCGAATTGTGAAATTACAGCGGTATCATCCTTGTGAAGATAGGCTTTCACGATTAATTCCAGCACGTTTTCAGAACCGTTTCCGACAGTGATTTGTTCAGGCAGTACAGAGAGAAATCTTGAAAGCGCCTGTTTGAGTTCATAACAGCCCCCATCAGGATAAAAATGCGCTTTTTGCAAGGCTTGCGTCGCGGCCTGTATTACTTTCGGGCTAGGCCCCAGCGGGTTTTCGTTGCTGGCGAGTTTGATGGAAGAAGTAATCCCGAGCTCGCGCTCCAGTTCTTCAATGGGTTTGCCTGGCTGATAAGGAGTCAGGTTGCGTACGCTGTTGTTTGCCAGGGAACGAAAGTCAACTTTACTCATGGGTGATGATCCTTTATTTTTATGCCGCCGCCTCAGCAGGACGTGCCTTGATAAAGGCTTCCAGTTTTTGACAGTTTGCGTCAATGCGCACCAGGGTGGGGCAGGCATCTAGATTGCAGTTAAATCTTCTTGCGTTCAGCAGTTGTGGAACCAGGCACAAATCAGCGAGTGTGGGCTGGCTGCCAAAACAAAATTCATCGGTTGATGGGTGACGCTCCAGCTGTTTTTCCAGGGCGGTAAGACCTTTGTTCATCCAGTGATGATACCACTTGGTTTTTTGCTCGTCGGACAGATGCAGCTCTTCCGTCAGATATTTCAAGATGCGTAAGTTATTCAACGGATGCAAATCCGCGGCGATGGATAAGGCGAATGAGCGAACCCGGGCTTTTTCATAGGGATGGGATGGCAGCAAAGGCGGTTCAGGATGCAAGTCTTCCAGGTATTCAATGATCGCAAGCGATTGGGTCAGGATCTTGTTTCCATCCTGCAGCGCGGGCACCAGGGATTGGGGGTTGATCTTCCGGTATTCATCGGAATGCTGCTCCCCGCCGTTATTCAATAAATGAACAGGAACAGATTGATAATCCAGCTTTTTCAGATTGAGCGCAATTCTTACGCGATAACTCGCGCTGGAACGGAAATAATCATAGAGTTTCAGCATACTTCCTCACGTTCTTTCACGGCAATCACTTGTTGGTCAATGGCGCCAAATATCGAGTGTCCCTGCGCGTCAAGCATCTCGATGCGGACACGGTCTCCCGGCTTCATGAATGGTGTGACAGCCTTGCCCGTCGCGATGATTTCCAGCATGCGTTTTTCGGCAATGCAGGAGGAGCCTTTGGACCGGTCATAATTGGAGACGGTTCCTGAACCGATAATGGTGCCGGCAGACAGCTTTCTGGTTTTGGCGGCATGGGCGATCAAAGCAGGAAAATCAAAAGTCATGTCCGTGCCCGCATGCGGCTGCCCAAATAACTCTCCATTGAAATGTGTCAGCAATGGCAAACTGAGTTTTTTACCATCCCACACCATGGGCAATTCGTCGGGCGTCACAGCGACAGGTGAAAATGCACTGGATGGTTTGCTCTGGAAGAAGCCAAAACTTTTTGCCAGTTCATCGGGAATGAGGTTGCGCAGTGAGACATCATTCACCAGCATGATAAGACAAATGGATTGTTCAGCGATTTCTCTGCTGGCGCCAGGAGGAACATCTGTTGTAATGACCGCAATTTCGGATTCAAAGTCCAGTCCCCATTTTTCATCCTGCAGGGGAATGCTGTCCCAGGGGCCGAGAAAAGTATCAGAACCGCCTTGATACATGAGCGGGTCATGCCAGAAGTTGGATGGCATTTCCGCGCCCCGCGCCTTGCGGACCAGTTCAACATGATTGACATACGCGCTGCCGTCCGCCCATTGGTAGGCGCGCGGAAGGGGGGAGGCGACAGATTGCTGGTTAAACCGCAATGGATTGCTGATTTCACCCGCGTTTAACTTCTGATAGATTGATTCCAGCCTGGGTTTGCATTCCATCCAGTTGTCCAGCGCGTGCTGCAGGGTAGGCGCGATTTCCGGAACAGTCACCGCAAATTCCAGGTGGCGGCTGACAATTGCAAGATGCCCGTCGCGCGAGTTGTTTTTCAGGGTTGCGAGCTTCATACTTTCTGGTCTTCCACTTTGAGTACACCGCGGCGAATTTGGTCAAGTTCAATGGATTCGAACAAGGCGCGAAAGTTGCCTTCGCCAAATCCTTCGTCACCTTTGCGTTGTATGATTTCAAAAAACACGGGCCCCAGCATGTTTTTAGTGAAAATCTGCAATAATAATTTTTTGCCATTCGATGTGTCGCCATCAATGAGAATGCGGTTTTTTCTCAGATCTTCAGTGGGTTCACCGTGATTGGGCAGGCGTTTTTCGATGAGATCGAAATAAGTGTCCGGTGTATCCAGGAATTCGAGACCCTGGCCGCGTAAGGATTCAACGCTTGTATAGATACTGCTTGTCCCCAGGGCAATGTGCTGTATGCCTTCGCCATTAAAGTCTTTGAGGAATTCTTCAATCTGAGATTTGTCGTCGGAAGATTCATTGAGAGGAATGCGAATCTTGCCGCAGGGGCTGGTCATGGCCTTGCTTTTTAATCCGGTGACCCTGCCTTCGATATCAAAGTACCGCACTTCATGAAAATTGAAAAGACGCGTATAAAAATCAGCCCATTCCACCATGTTGCCGCGATGCAGATTATGTGTGACATGATCAAGATAAGTAAGGCCGTTGCCTTGATGCGGCAACTGTGACGGCTCATGATAAGAAAAATGATGAGCGTAATTAGAACTGCCATTTTTATAATCAACAAAATATATCAGGCTGTTGCCTACGCCGTATATTGCAGGCATGTCATAAACGGCTTTGTTAGCCAGCGGTTGATAGGGAATCGCGCCTTTCGCCAGGGCGTGCTGGTAGGCGGCTTTCGCATCGCTTACGCGGAATCCCATTGCCGAGACCGAAGCGCCGTGCTCATCCGCAAATTGGCTGGCCATGCTGTCTTTGGTGGAATTAATGATGAAGCGTATGTCATTTTGCTGGAAGATGACGGCATCATGTTGATTGTGATGTGCTACAGGAATAAAACCCATGGCCAGGAATTGCTGAGTGAGTTTGGGAACATCATGAGTGGCAAATTCAAGAAAATCAAATCCATCTGTTCCTACAGGGTTGTGAGGGTGCATACGTCACTCCTTAATAGTCTATTTTATAACCCGCGATTGGCAGCGCGCCTAATAACAGGGTTGAGAATACATCTTGAGTTTTCGCAATAGTGAATGGTAATAGATCAAGCGGGCTATGTCACGCAGGAAGCGCTGATCTCAGGCGGGGCAGGCGGCAGCTGTCGTCTCGTCCAGCGATATTTGAAGTCCTATCAAGAGGTTGTTGACCTGTCACCGTTGTTCTGCCAATTTGTGTCCTTGTCCGCATCCAGGGCATGGAGATACAGCAAAGGCAACATTTTCATCAGAGACTTGCGGTTTGTAAATATTCTGGTATTTGGCAAGCCCAGCCCAGTTCAGTAGAAATTTTTTCTGACAATGATAAAGCACTTTCAATCATGCCGTGTGTGATAAAGACTTTGCCGGGCGGCTGTTTGAAGTGCTTCAGCCAATCCAGCATTTCCTGATAATCCGCGTGTGCAGACATGTTTTCCATCATGAGGATGCTGGCGCGCACAGGAATATATTCACCGTGAATTTTGATTTCAGTTTCACCTCGCATCAGGCGGTCGCCGCGAGTGCCGGGCGCCTGGTAACCAGTGAATAAAATGGTGTGGTTTTCATAAGGTAAAAAGGCTTTCAAATGGTGCAAAATACGCCCGCCCGTCGCCATGCCGCTCGCTGAAATGATGATTTTGGAATGGCGAGATTGAGAAACCGCTTTGGATTCTTCTGGTGTGCGAATGTATTTTGCGGTTTTGCATACCTGAATACATACGTTTTCCGGCAGTTGATGTTCGTCCGCGTATTTGCAAAACAGATCACTTACATCCTGCGCCATGGGGCTGTCAAGGTAAACGGGCACATCAGGTATGCGGCCTTGTTCTTTTAATGAGTAGAGATAATAAAGAATATCCTGTGACCGTCCAACCGCGAAAGCGGGAATGATGACGCTTCCCTCCTTGGAGAGTGTATTGTTAACAACGTCCGCTAATTGATTTTCGGGGCTGGAGGCACTGTGCAGCCGGTCGCCGTAAGTGGATTCGATCACAAGGTAATCGCTATGGGTGACGATAGCGGGGGCGCGCATAATGGGGTGATGCTTTCGTCCCAGGTCACCCGTGAACAAAATGGATTGACCGTGATGCTCCAGCCTGACGAGTGATGCTCCTATTATATGTCCTGACGGCAATAATTTTAGCGTCAGGTCTTGCGTCAATTCGTGTGCGGAATCGAAATCCAGGGGCATGAAGTAATCCAGCGCTTGTATGGCATCCTGATAGGTATAGAGTGGCAGGGCGGGAGTATGCTTGGAATAGCCGTATCGGTTCGCACGGGCGGCATCCTCTTCTTCCAGATGCCCGCAATCAGGAAGAAGTATGCTGCATAAATCGCGGGTTCCACGGGTGCAATATATTTTTCCACGAAAGCCGTTCTTTACCAGCAGCGGAATATAGCCGGAATGATCGACATGCGCATGGGTGAGTATGACAGCTTCAATCTCTTGGGGATTAACCGGCAATTTGTCCCAGTTTTTAAGACGCATGTCTTTATAACCCTGATAGAGTCCGCAGTCGATCATGAATTTTTTATTCTTGACGGTGAGCAGGTATTTTGATCCGGTGACGGTTCTGGCGGCGCCCAGGAATGATATCTCCATGATTCAGTCTCTTTGTCTTTCCAGCCCTTATCATAACCTGTTTTGAAAAAGAAAGAATCAGGGATTGATATTCAGGTACGAGATCAAGCTGATGGAACATTCTCATTTTCTCAGAATGATTCTATGGCATTCAGGAGTTGTCATGTAGAATGATCGTAATTGTCTGTATGAGCGATAAAGAAATCAGCTGTCCCGCGTAACAAGGAACGTACATGATCGATAAATTATTGTCCAAGTCTCGGCATTGGCTGTTCAGTCTTCGATTTTGCATACTTGCAATTTTTATCTCTCTCTTTTTGCTGACTGCCATTTTAATTATTGCCGTGACTTCTATCGCATTTTCCGATGAGTTGGCATTTACCTCGCTGTCTCTGATGCGGCACGTGTCTGATGTGGTTTTGCATGAGCTGGTTTCCGGAATCCGGCCTGTGGAAGTGGCTGCCAAATTCTCGTCTGACCTGATTAGAAGCGGTGTGGTAGAAAAAAATGAGACTGATCTTGTCCCGTATACCTATTATCTGACTAGCATGGCTGACCTGGTGCAGGGTGCGTATTGGGGAGATGAAAAGGGAAATTTCATCTACTCCCAGAAGACATCCGATGGCTCAATCAGTTCGGAGATTTACACTCGCAAAGGCCAGACTGCCAAGCATGTCACTATTCAAAGAGATATGCACGGAAAAATCATTAACACCGCAGTCTCTCCGAATGTATCTTTTGATCCGCGCACAAGACCATGGTATGTCGAAGCAAAAAAAATAAAAAAAACCACATGGACGGATATTTATCAGTTTTATGAAGAAATGCCCGTCAGTCCTTTGGGCATTACAGTCGCATCACCCGTACTAGACCGTAATGGGAATGTCACCGGTGTATTTGGCGTCGATATGAGGCTGGACTTTTTGACCAAATTCATCAATGAAGTCAAAGTGACTCCGCACGGCTTTGCATTCATTATCACAACCAAGGAAAATCTGGTGGCCTATCCGCAGCTGGGCCCGTTCACAACCTACGGTGTTCATAACGAAGATTTGATTAACGTGCACAAACAAGCTACGCCGTTGATAGATAAATCGATAGACAAGTATAAAAAAACAGGTTTGTATGAATTTGGCATCCGGGATCACGGTGAGACTTATATCGTCACGTACCATGAAGTTCCTGATCTTGCAAACCATGGCTGGTTGATTGGGGTTATCACTCCGACAAATGATTTTGTGAGTTTTCTTAAGCGGGTGCATCTGATTACATTGCTTGTCAGCTTTTGTATGCTGATCCTGGGTATCATTATCGTCTCCAGGCTGGTAGCGCGCGTTGTGAAACCGATCAATATGCTGGTCAGGGAAACAGATAAAATCAAGCGCTTTGAACTGGAGGGAGAGATCACGGTCCAATCCAGAATAAAGGAAGTGCTTTATCTGCGGAATTCAATTTCATCCATGAAGCAGGGGCTTAAACATTTTCAGCGTTATGTGCCGAAAATGCTGGTGCGCCAGCTCATTGAAGTCGGACAGGATGTTTCTGTGGGCGGAGAGAGAAAGGAATTGGTGGTGTTTTTTTCGGATATTGAAAATTTTACTACCATTTCAGAAGCGATGAATCCGAATCAATTGATGGAGCAGGTGTGTGAATATTTCGAAGTCATGACACAGGTCATTCTTGCTGAAAAGGGCACAATCGACAAGTATATCGGGGACTCCATCATGGCGTTTTGGGGTGCTCCCATCGAAGAAGACCATCCCTGCGAACGCGCGGCTAAAGCGGCGCTGGAATGTCAGACAAAAATTGCGAATCTTAACGCGAAATGGAAAAAACAAGGCAAACCGCAAATGCATACGCGAATGGGCATTCATCTCGGCGAGGCTGTCGTGGGTAACGTCGGATCCTCAGAGCGGATTAATTATACCGCGCTGGGAGATACCATCAATATTGCAAGCCGTCTGGAAAACATCAACAAGGTATATCACACGCATATTGTTGTCAGTGATGCCGTATATGAGATAATCAAGGATAAGTTTGTACTCCGCCTGGTAGATCATGTCGTCGTGAAGGGAAGAAAGAAACCAATATACATTTATGAGTTATTAGGTGACGATATGGGTAAAATCCCTTTTGATATCCTGTCTTACCGCCTTGAATTTGAGAAAGGCTTTCAAGCCTATGAACGCCAGAGCTGGGAGGTTGCCCTGTCCCATTTTCAAAAGTGCATGCAGATATATCCGGAAGACACGATTGCCAGCCTGTTTATACAAAGGTGTCGAAAACACGCATGATCATTTTAATATCCGCCAGGATGGCAAGTTCAGGCTGTTCACGCCGGGCCTGGCAAGACTCAAACCGTCCTAGCGTGGCGGTTTGAGTCTGTGAATCCAGGAGTATGTTTAGCTAAGCGGGTGCTCCTTGATCCAGGTGCTCCAGGCGCCGGAATATCCGCGCAAAGATGTGCTGGCGTACTGGTAAAAGTGCATCAGGAAATCGAGTCTGGCCTTGTAATACTGTTGCATGTCAGGATGCTTGCGTTCGATATCTGTCAGATCATAATAAGGCGAAACCGACGCTTGTCGTTTGATAATTTCATTAAATGAAATCTTGTCTGCGTTTTTCAGCATGTCATACATGGCCATGAACGTTGTCGCGCGGCCGTTGCCGCCGCGGCAGTGCATGTGCAGCCAGACATTGTCGGGAAGGCTTTTGACGAGGCTGACAAAACGGTCGACGTCTTCATCGCGCGGCGCCATATGATCGGTTACGGTCAGCCGGATATATTCAAAACCGGCTTTTTCCGCCACGCTTTTTTCGCTTTCCAGTGTGTCTACCTTGACATTGACGCCCTGGGAAAATTTATGTTCATCGAACTGATCAATCGATAAGACATTATTTATTACCGACCGCCCCGCCAGGGACTGCAGCCAACCTTGCTCGGCAGCGATGGATTGTTGATAGGAATTTCCCAGATTGATCCAGTTGTGTTCGTCAGTGAGTGTAATTGCATTATTATTCAGGTATGCATGATCTTCCTCGCGCAAATCCAGGTCTATCATCTTTTTGTATTTGCCCCCGGTCTCCTTCTCAATATTGCTCGCGATTTTCTTGAATCCTTTCGCGCTGGGCGCGCCGCTTGCCGATACCCACGCGTGTTTCAGGCCTGACGTATTGCCTTTATAGGCATCCCTGATCATCTTGACCGTGCGCCAGTGCTTGACATCGGAAGTGCTTTTATCCGTATCCTGCACAATACAAGGGTGTTCCCTGGTCCCGTCGCAAAAATCGGAATTGAGCGCATATGCGTGATTCGCTATGGCGAAAGCCGATGCGAGTGTAGCTAGAAGAGGAATGATTTTCATGAATGTATCCTTGTTTGATTGGATTGGGATTGTGCCGCTGCTGTGTCGTTATAAATCGCCCCCCACGGGCCGACGCCGCTTATCTGCAGGATGGTTTCATCCTGTGTCCAGCCATAATGCTGAGTCTTGGCGGGAATGGTGATATACGTACCGGCTGTCATAGGAATAGTTTTGTTTAAATCAAACTTGTTGCCGGTTCCCAGATGATATGTGCCGGAAATAACCATGTCATGCTCGGAAATGTCATGGTAATGAGGGGCGATCTTGAAATTTGCCGGAAATTTCAGCCTTGCTATAAAGAAACCCTTTTTTTGCGGGTCTCCTGCTAGTATGGCGACTTGCGTGCCCGGCAGGCTGGGCAGGTTATTCCAGACCAGCGTGCCGCTGTCTGATGTTATCGGCCTCAGTTCTTCAGAATGGGCGGCGCAGGTGAATGCCGCCAGAAGGATAGAGGCCGTCACAGGGAGAAATTTTGAGCGCATTACTAAAACTCCTTTTTAGTCATACTCTTGGTCAGAATGAGTCGGAAAAAAATCAGAGCGAGTTTATGGAACCCGGTGAAAAGTTGCAAGTCCGGCTTGCTGAAAATCAGCCGCTGCGGGCAAGAAGGTTTCCAAACCTTGATTTTTATGAGACTCTAAATAGTTACGATCATAACAAGACAGCATAAGTAACGGGGGGTCGTTTAGGTCATGATCATTTCAATGGTTGATATACTGGTTTTTATTTTTTCGCTTGGGTTGCTGCATGGAATTAAAAGTCCAGCAGTACAACTGAGTGTTCGTGTGCTGCTGGGTCTGGGTCTGGGAATTGGATATGGTTTTCTTCTCAAGTTAACACCGGCGAATTCCTTGCTGGACATCATTAAAAGTATACTTTACCTGATTGGCAACGGTTATTTGGCATTACTGAAAATGCTGGTTATCCCGCTCATCCTGACCTCTATTATTCATGCGATCCTGAACCTGGGCGTGGGAGAAGAACGCTCTATCAAGACATTAAGTTTTTACACCTGCGGTATCCTGCTCGCGATGACATCTGTATCTTCACTGATAGGAATCAGTGTTGGACATCTGCTCGGGGTGGGCAGCGGGCTGTCACTTCCGGAGTTCATCCAGGTTCCCAAGCATGCTTATACAGGCGTGATCGATACCTTGATGGGGATGCTGCCTGCTAATCCTGTGAGCGCGATGTCGCAGGAAAACACAATTGCGATTGTTATTTTTGCCGCGCTGTTGGGTGTTGCGGCCCGGACGCTTGATCACAAAGACCACGACAAGATGAAAGTTTTTCGGGAATTTGTCGCTTCCCTGTTCGCGATTGTCAAAAGACTGGCTAATCTGGTTTTGAGTTTGACTCCTTACGGGATTCTTGCACTTATGTCGCTTTTGCTGCTGGATCAGGGGACAGCAATGTTGAGCGGAATGATACGTTTCATTCTGGCGATGTACGCGGCCATGGTGCTTGTCATGGGCATGCATAGCCTGCTGCTGATGCTGTTTGGCGTGAATCCCGTCGCCTACTTCAAAAAAGCCTATATTCCTTTGCTGGTTGCTTTTACAACGCGTTCCAGTTTCGGAACCCTGCCTGTGACTGAAGAAACATTAAGAGATAAGTTCCGCACCAGTCAAACCACGGCAACATTTGTGCCCAGCATAGGCGCTACTATAGGCATGAACGCATGCGCCGGTGTGTTCCCCGCCATGCTGGTCGTCATGACATTGGCAGTCCTGCACCAGCCTCTGACGCTGAATATTATTCTGATGGTCATGTTTATCAATGCTCTTGCCTCACTGGGAATATCTGGGATTCCTGGCACAGCCTACATTGCGGCGACCGTGACACTGACCAGCCTGAATCTTCCGTATGCGATCGTGGCTTTGGTGCAAGGCATTGATCCTGTCGTCGATATGGGGCGTACGGCGGTAAATGTAAATGGAGTCCTGACAACTTCTTTGATGGTGGAAAACCTCACGCGCCCTGATAAATAATAGCGTGTCGGAATCCTAGTCAGGGGAAATGCAATGGCAAAACTTTATTTTTATTACTCGGCGATGAATGCCGGAAAAAGTACGGTATTACTCCAATCAGCATACAATTACCGTGAGAGAGGCATGGCGACCCTCTTATTCACACCGTCGATAGACAGTCGTTATGAAAGCGGCAAAATACATTCGCGCATAGGCTTAAGTGCGGATGCCGTTTCATTCGACGCCGGCACCGACCTTTTTGACTATACGCAAATGGAAAAAAATCACACTCCTCATCTCCAATGCGTGCTGGTTGATGAAGCCCAGTTTCTCAGCAAGGCGCAAGTCATGCAGCTGTCAGAAGTTGTTGACAAACTGCATCTTCCGGTCTTGGCATATGGTTTGCGCTCGGACTATCGCGGCGAACCATTTGAAGGCAGCCTCTACCTGCTGGTCTGGGCGGATAATCTGGTGGAATTGAAAACAATTTGTCACTGCGGCAAGAAGGCAATCATGAACACCCGGATTGATGCGCAGGGCAAAGTTGTCAAAACAGGCAACCAAGTGTGTATAGGCGGCAATGATCAGTATATTCCTATGTGCCGGCAGCATTTCAAGGCGGCTGCTGGTCAGGGTGCAATAGCGGACAAATTAAAATAACGTCGGGGCAAAAGCTCCATATACCCAGTCCAAGCCGGAAGCCGTGTATGGGCTAACGCTCCGGGCTTGTTAAGCATCTAAAATATTATTTAGTTCCGTTCCAGGACGCCGAGCAGTATTTTTTGTTCGGTGTTTTTTTGTCTGTTTCTAACTCAATGATTTAGCATAAAGTGTTCAGGGGACGCGGAGCAGCATTGGTGTTTTAGATTACAGGGGACAGGATTTAACCGGCGTCAAATCATGTATACTACATAGAGAGGCCGCAAGTGAGAAAAAGGATAGTAATGCTTTGATTCAAGAGGGTTTTATTATGGATACACCACTAAGTGTGCTGCTAAAGGACAAGGGTTATAAAATTGAAACTATTACGCCCGGTATTTCTGTTTATGATTGTGCGGTGAAGCTGACCCAGCTCAAGGTCGGCGCGCTGCTGGTCATTGATGGCGGAAAACTGGCTGGCATAGTGAGTGAACGCGATATTCTCCGAAAAATCGTGGCGCTGGGTGAAGACGCCAAAAAAGAAATTGTTAATTCCATCATGACCAGGGAATTGATTACCGTAACGCCTTCCACAACGGTGGGGGAGGCCATGAGGATAGTGACAGACAAAAGGATAAGGCATCTCCCAGTCCTGGAAAGCGGCAAACTGGTGGGTATTATCTCAATAGGCGATTTGACGCGGTGGGCGATGTTATTGCAGGAGCAACAGATTTCGTCACTTACGAATTATATTCAGGGTGAACGTTCCGGCTGAACATCTCTTTAGCATGGGCGCTGCAGCAACACGACTCCTGCTCGCCTGCGGATGAACGGTAGCTATTCAGACATTGGGCCAACTAACATAGGGATAACGAATATGAAAGACATCACATTAATCGCTGCTACTCCACAAAAACTGTCCACGCCTAATGATTTGGGCGAAAAGGCGCGTCAGGCTGTTCCTGCCGCGATTAACCCTATCGTCGCCGATGCATTTGCCTTATATGTCAAGACAAAGAATTTTCACTGGCATATGTCGGGCAGCCATTATCGGGATTATCACTTGCTGCTTGATGAGCAAAGTGACCAGATTTTTGCGATGATAGATGTGCTTGCGGAGAGAGTGCGCAAATTAGGCGGGCTGACTATTCGATCAATTGATCATATCAAGAGCCTGCAGCGTATTCGTGATGACAATGATGCATTTGTGCAGCCTAAAGACATGCTCAGGCGATTGATGGAGGATAACAAAAGCTTTGCCTCCAGTCTGCGGGCTGCTCACAAGATTTGCGATGATAATAATGATATTGCGACCGCCAGCCTTCTTGAAAATTATGTGGATGAGACCGAGCGCAGGATATGGTTTTTATACGAGACACTGTCAGATTAATTGTTTTTCAATGCGAACAACTTTGCGTTCGGGTGTGACACATGAGGTTAATGCCGCGCAGGACTTCGGTATGTTGATATCAATGAATCTGCCGGAATATTATGCTGCGGTTTCTATCACGCATGATGATTGGCCGGCCATGAAACTCGTCGAGAATGATTGCTGAACTCTTGAGTGCGAAGAGTGATGCACAGTGAGTTCTGATATCAACAGGGTCTGATATGAAACCGAATTACTTATGGACCAGCTCAGGAGCGCGTTTGAGATGTATACGCAGTGCGTGTGACGGCAATGTCAACTGGATATTCCTTCCCGGCGGCCCGGGACTGGGCTCTGAATCATTAAGAGGATTGACGCAAATCCTGAAGATGCCCGGGATGATATGGCACCTTGATTTACCCGGCGATGGATCAAACACCAAAACGGATAGCGGCTTTTCACATTGGTCCAGGGCGCTTGTTGAGGCAGTCAAGGCATTGCCTAACGTTATCTTGGCGGCGCATTCAACGGGCGGTATGTACGCGCTTTCCACACCGGCATTGAGCAGGTTACTGACAGGGCTGGTATTAATGGATACGGCGCCAGACGCGTCGTGGCAAAATCGGTTTATGCAATTTGCTGTTAATCATCCAATAGATGGCATCACGGAATTACAGAAAAAATATATAAAAAAGCCAAGTAATGCTTTATTAAAGCAAATAACAGTTGCTTCTGCGCCATATTCATTCACAAAAAGGGGGCTGAGGAAGGGTGTTGCGCTTTTCAAGTCATTACCATTCAATTATAAGGCGTGTGAATGGTCAGCAAAGCATTTTGATAGTACTTACAGGGCTAAATGGGTGCCAGACAATATGCCGGTATTAATTTTTGCGGGCGCAAAAGACAGAATCATTCCATTGGATTTTTTTATCGCATCGAAAAAATTTCAAAGAAAAAATATTGTGTTTCTGCGCATTAAAGACGCTGGGCATTATCCCTGGATAGAAAATCCCGGGCAGGTGGCTGAGGCATTCAATCAGTACTCCCGCATAGTCATGGCCAGGAGCGCGGAGAAAAAAGGGCGGCGTTGAATGCATCCTGGTCAGCCTCTGCAACTTAAGTGCAGGGTTCATTGAATAAAATAAAAATTAATTTTCATTGAGCCACGCGGCTGCTTCTTTCGCGAAATAAGTGATGATGAAATCAGCCCCCGCGCGACGAATGGATGTCAGGATTTCAATGGCCGCGCTGCGCTCATCCAGCCATCCTTTCTGTGCTGCCGCCTTGATCATTGCGAATTCGCCGCTGGTATGATAAGCGCCCAGCGGCAGCGCAGGATATGCTTGTTTGACTTTTGCAATTACATCCAGATAAGTATGGGCGGGCTTGACCATCAGCATGTCCGCGCCTTCTGCGATGTCGAGGGCGCATTCGCGAATCGCTTCGCTGACATTGGCGAAATCCATTTGATGCGTGCGGCGGTCGCCGAATTTCGGCGTGCCTTCAGCCGCATCCCGAAATGGGCCATACATGGAAGAAGAGTATTTTACTGAATAACTGAGAACTGGAATGTGTTTGTATCCGGCTTCATCAAGGGCATGGCGGATAGCCTGAACCATGCCGTCAATCATTCCGCTGGGCGCGATGACATCAGCCCCTGATCTGGCGTGGCTGACAGCTTGCATCGCGAGCAGCGCCAGTGTCTTGTCATTATCAACATCCATGCCATGCGCATGCTGGGTGAGGACGCCACAATGACCGTGGTCGGTGTATTCACAAAAACAGACATCAGAGAAGATGAGAAGCTCCGGGGCGGTTTGTTTGATCAGAGGAATCGCGGATTGTATGATGCCGTTTTCGGAATAGGAATCCTTGCCCTCGGGATCTTTGTGCTCGGGTATGCCGAACAACATGACGCTGCGAATTCCAAGAGCAGTGAGGTCTCTGATTTCATTTTCCAGCTGATCCACGCTGAGCTGAAAGTGCCCAGGCATGGAGGCGATGGCGTTTTTGATGTTTTTCCCGTGGCGTATAAATAACGGCAAAACGAAATCGCCGGGTTCCAGCCGGGTTTGTTTTACCAGGTTTCGCAGGGTTTTATGCTGTCTTAGACGTCGCAAGCGTGTTTTGGGATACAAGCCGTGGTAGTTCATCAATATGACCTCAGGTTCATGCTCATGGATATGCGGTATGCGCACAGCGTTTACATTTGCACAAGTTCAGCCGGTTCGGCCCGGGCGGAGAGGCAATATTCTGCTTATTTTGAAGCTTGCGGTCAGCACGAACCCAGCGCCGCAAATAATAACCTAATTTTCAGGGTTAAACAAACACTGTAAATTCAAAAGCTAATGCTGTGAAGTCCGTGTTCCGCTGCCGCGCTTCCTGATCATATATACTATTATTCAGTAAGTTAGAAAATGCCATTCGCGATGAAATAAGCTTATATTTCTCGGGGATAGTTGGGATATAATTAAAAAAAAGAAACCGGACCAAAGGTCCAGCGACTGAGTCGAATTGCGAGAGTGGTTTGTCTATCGATACAGGTATTTTATGAGTAAGCGCCGTTATCCTATTAATCCTGAAGAGTGGATTCATTTTCTGTCTGAAACGCGCGGCGAAGCTGCCGCTGCTCCGCTAAAAACAGCAGTGGGTCTTTATGACAGTAAAAACCAGGCACAACTGGAAAAGGGTCTGGGCATTGCCGACATCCTGCTGGCGCTGGGACTTGACAATGAAACGCTGGCTTCGGCGGTTCTTTACCCTCTCCTGCAGGCAAACGAAATTCATATTGATTCTGTCGCGGAATGTCTGGGTGAAAGCAGCGGCAAGCTATTACAAGATGTGATGCAGATGCGGCTGCTGGGGAAGCTTCAACAATTTCAACTCAAAGGCAGCCACCAAATCGAAAACCTGCGCAAGATGCTATTGGCGATGGTCACGGATGTGCGGGCAGTGCTGCTTGTTCTCGCGGAGCGGTTATGGGAACTTCGCCACTCCAAACACATCGATAGCAAGGAACAGAAATTATTGGCTGATGAAACCCTTTCCGTCTATGCGCCCCTGGCGAATCGCCTGGGTGTGTGGCAGTTGAAGTGGGAAATTGAAGATTTATGTTTGCGTTATTCACATCCGGAAATTTATACCGAAATCGCGAAAGGCATTGCGTCCCGGCGCGATGACCGTGAAGCTTATATCCAGCGCATGGTGAAAATACTGAATGACACAGTCACGCAGGCTGGCATCAAGGATTTCCAGGTCAAGGGACGCGTCAAGCATATCTACAGCATTTATAAAAAGATGCAGCGTAAAAATGCCAATCTTGAGCAAATCTATGACATGAGCGCGATACGCATCCTGGTCCAGACGGTGGATGATTGCTACGCTGTGCTGGGCGTGTTGCAAAACGGATGGCAGCAGCTTCCGGAAGAGTTTGATGATTACATCATGCATCCTAAGCCCAATGGTTACCGATCCATTCATACGGTGCTTCTGGGGCCGGAAAACCATTTTGTTGAAGTGCAAATTCGTACTTACCAGATGCATCAGGAATCTGAACTGGGAGTGGCGGCGCACTGGCGATATAAGGAAGGTGTTCTGCAAACTTCCAATTATGAGGCGAAAATCGCACTGCTCAGACAAATTATTGAATGGCAGAAAGAAGTGGTCTACCAGGATGAAGTCAAGGCAGAGCAGCCGATTAAGGATTTGTTCGCGGATCGTATCTATGTATTTACACCGATTGGTGATATTGTCGATTTACCCAAGGGCGCCACACCGCTGGATTTTGCCTATCTTATTCACAGTGAAGTCGGTCATCGCTGCCGGGGAGCGAAAGTAGATGGCAATATCGTGCCATTGACGTACGAGTTGCAGATGGGGCAGCGGGTGGAGATTCTTACGGCCAAACTGGCCAATCCCAGCCGCGACTGGCTGAATCCTCAGCTGGGGTACCTGAAGTCCCCGCGCGCGCGCGCTAAAGTACAGCACTGGTTCAGAGTGAAAGACAGCATGAAACACGCTGTCAATGGCAGGGAGCTGCTGGACAAGGAATTGAGACGGCTGGGCATTAGCAACAAAACCAGTCTTAACAAAGTGGCTGTTCAACTCAATTATAAGTCTGATGACGAGATGCTGGCGGCTCTGGCCGCAGGCGAGATCCGCATGGCCCAAATCATTCATCATCTGCTGCCTTCGGATCATGTTGAAAACGTTCCCGTCATTGAGGCGCGTGTAAGCGGCAGCGCGGCGCCCAATATCCATATCTTGGGAATGAATAACTTGTTAACCCATATTGCGCGTTGCTGCAAACCTCTGCCGGGGGATTCTGTCGTGGGATATGTCACGCGAAACCGCGGTGTGAGCATACACCGGCGAGATTGCAGCAATATGAGAAATCTTTCCGGTGAAGGGCTGGATCGAGTCATGGAGGTGAATTGGGGCGATAGGCATTCCGGCGCATATCCTGCCGATCTGTTGATACGGGTATATGACAGGCCGGGATTATTGCGTGATATGACCACTATGCTTGCAAGTGAAAAAATCAACGTTCTGGGCCTGCAAACTCAAAAAGTCAACGATTCACCGGAGGTAGATATCTATCTTACGATTGAAATCGCCAACCGCCAGCAGTTGAAAGTTGCGCTGGAACAGATTCAAAAACTGCCAAATATCATTGAAGTCAGGCGCCGCTAGCCCGGCGCAGTTTTTCCGCTGTTATCGTGTGTGTGCCCGGCCGGTTTTGCAAGGCCGTTGCCGGTTTCTTTTATGAGTTGGAAATTCAGCCAGTAAAGATAGCGCAAAAAATAACCACGCCTTGTAAATTTCGAAAACTTGTTTATTTTCGAAAATACTTATACACTCTCCCTTCTATTTAATTATCAGAAAATTCCTGGAAAGCGGCAGAGGCTTAGCGATGACTTTGAAACAACGTAAAACAACCAAATCAACCAGGGTTATGGAAAGCATACGGAATGATATTCTTTCCGGTGCGTTGGCGCCTGGCGAAAAGCTTCAAATGGATATCCTGAAAGAGCGGTATGGAATTGGCTACAGTCCGCTTAGAGAAGCACTTTCCAGATTGGCGAGCCTGGGGCTGGTACACTCCGAAGAACAATGCGGTTTTGAAGTGGCGTCCCAGTCCCTGGAAGAATTGCACGATTTATATCAGATCAGGGCCTATATCGACACGATCGCTCTTGAATTATCCATACAAAAAGGGGATGAGCGCTGGGAGGCGGATATTGTTTCCAGTTGGTATTGTTTTTCCAGATTGCTGGACCCCGCGCAGAAATCCAAAATCGAAACGCATGACTGGGAGCGATTACAGCGAAATTTTCTCTATTCACTAATCAAGGGTTGCGGCTCGCCCTGGCTGCTCAAAATCCATATGATGCTCTACGATCAGGCGCAGCGTTATCGCGCAATATGCATCAACCATCACGCGAAGGATAAGAAAATGTTGCAGAATTACAGGCTGGAATGCCAGCGCCTGGTCGATGCGGTGCTGGCCAGGGATACTGTAAAAGCCATACGGATCTCCCGAGCAAGCTGGGAAAATACTGTCAAAGGGATTGCTGAAGTTATTGAGCGTCAAACCTCTTCAAGAGATCCATGACATGCGCGAGAGTGAAAATCATTTTTCTGGAGTGAGCGCCGTTGTTGCCTCGGAATGGGCTGAGCGGTTTGGCACTCCGCTTTTCATCATGGATGAAGCGGGAGTCTTGCAGCGTTTTGATTCATTGCGCCAGGCCGTTCAAACGCGCTACCCGCATTCCATTGTGTCGGTGTCATATAAAACCAATTGTCTGAAAGGGCTGCTTGCCCGTCTGCATCAGGCCGGCGCGCACGCGGAAGTAGTTTCCGGACTCGAATATGCGATTGCGGATGAGATCCGCCTGCCCGGACAACGTATCATATTCAATGGCCCGATGAAGACGCGGGAGGAAATCGAGAAAGCGATTAAAGACCAGGCGATAATCAATTGCGATCATGATGATGAAATTGAATTGATTGCCGCTGTGGCGCAGCGCATGGCTAAAACGGTATCGATAGGGCTGCGAATTTATTTTTCAGACACGCAGTCGTCCTGGAACAGATTTGGATTTCAGGTCGACAAGGAGCTGGCTCAGGCAGAGACGCGTAGTTTGGTCGATAAAATCCTGAAATCCCCTTATCTGAAGTTGGGCGGCGTGCACATGCATATTGGCACCAATATCCGCGACTTGCGTCAGTTCAGACAGATGGGCCAATGTCTGGGATTATTTGCCTCGGCACTGAAATCGATTTATCAGATTGAACTGGAATGGATTGATGTGGGCGGCGGTTTGGCCGGGATAAGTCCTTTGCGCGCAGACAGCCATAACCGTCACCTGCCGCTTCCGGACGCCGAAGCTTACGCGAATGCGGTAATTGCACCGCTGCTGCCCTATCTGCATGGCGCGTCACAGCCGCCTCTTTTGATCTTTGAGCCTGGACGTACTTTGTTTGAGGCATATGGCGCGTTATTGACCCGGGTCGTAGGAAGGCGGCATCAGAAAGATAGTTTGCCTGCTGTTATTCTGGATGCGGGGATCAACACCTTGTCTACCAGCTATCGATATGACTTTCCCATCCGGTGCTTTGCCGACACAAAATCTGCTCGATTGACCCAATTATGGGGGCCGACCTGCAATCAGGCAGATCAATTGCACACACCTTTGGCGCTGCCGGAGTTATCCGTTAATGACTTGCTGATGTTTTATGGAGTGGGATCATACTGTATGGCTTTCAGCTATTCATTTATTCGATTTCGTCCGGGCGTCATTCTCTGGCGGGGCGGCAGTCACGCGGAATGGCTGAGATTGCCGGAATCGCTTTTGCATAACTCCATGATAGGGCATATCCCTGAATCAATAGCGAGGGAAGCAAGACAATGAGTCAACGAGGGAAAAAATATTTGCTGATACCTTCTGTGCCTACCCCGAACGGCGGTCTGCACCTGGGTCATATAGGCGGGCCTTACCTTGCCGCAGATGTTCTCGCGCGTTATCTGAGAATGCGGGGAGCGGAGGCGCTGGTCATGTCAGGCACGGACAGCTACGAATCTTACGTCACGCTGCAGGCCGCGAAAGAAATGCGGCCACCTGATAGTGTCTGTCATGCTTATCACGAGCGCATTGTTAATGATTTGGAAGTCATGCAAATCAGTATGGATGAATTTGTTAATCCGCTGTCTTTGAGATGGAATGCTGTTTATTCAGGGTGGCATTATCGTATTTTACAGCAGCTGCAGGATGCGGGATCCATTCTTAGAGTAAATGAAAACATGCCATGGGACCCGGTCAGGAAAATGTATCTTGCCGGCTGCTGGCTGCAGGGAAAATGCCCTCAATGCGCGCTGGAGGTGACGGGTTATTTTTGTGAAAACTGTGGCGCGCATTTTCGTCCCGAAGAATTAAGTCACGACAGCGGGTTGTTGCACAGAGAAGTGACGAACCTGTTTTTGAGACTGCAAGATATTTGTCGGTTATCAGAAACAGGCATTCAGCCCGAGATTGAATCATCATATCGACAGTATCTGAACCGGCAGCAAGGCATGCTGCGACTTACAGCGAACAATCCTTGGGGTCTTTATCATGATGATGAAAGCACGCTTTTTAATTACGGATTTATTTTCGCATATTTCCTCATGCTGGGTGAGATTGCGTCACAGCGGCTGCATGCAAATGAAAATGCCTTTTCGGCAGATTCATCCATTATTACAATAGCCTGTTTCGGTATTGATAATGCAATCCCTTTTCTCGCCAGCGTGTTAGGCATCACGAATGCCTGCGCGGAATTCAAACCCTTTGATTATTATCTGGCGAATCATTTTTATCTGCTTGAAGGCCGCAAGTTTTCAACCAGCCGTCGGCACGCTATCTGGGTTAAGGATTTCAGCGGCTCTGAAAAGCTGATTACGGATTGCGTTCGATATTATTTGTCATCTATTAATGTGAGGGAAAATCAGGGTGATTTTATCATGTCTGAATTCAAGGCCTGCTGTCTAAGAATGATGGATTGTGTGCAAAGACTGGTTATTCCCGCCTTACAACAAATTGCAGACGTTCCCATAACGGCTATTGGCGCTGACATGATGGAAGAAATGGAATCCGCGCTCGCGAGACAAGAGCAGGCCATGCGGCCGGTGCGCTATCTTCCACAGACTGCTACCGATCAGGTGGAGGTGTGGATACAGTCGGGAGAAGGTCATGCCAAGGCCGATGGAAATGCCTTCTGGTGGCTAAAAGGCTTGTGCCTGTTGGTTTACCCCATGATGCCGCATTTAGGGCAGGAAATGTGGTTTGCATTAGGGTATGACGGGGCTCCGGATTCGCTGGAGCTGTCGAGGCTGCCGGAAAGGCGGGTGCGGCCGCTTGAGATGAGGATTGTATCAATCCAAGACATCAGTCTGGATAGATGGACAAGAGAGGTGATGTGCCATGCAGGTTAATGATGACCAAAATGCTGTCGATTTACTAGGTGTGGGTGTCGGGCCCTTTAATTTGAGCCTGGCTGCGCTGCTCGCACCATTGCCGGCGATTACCAGCTGTTTTTTTGATCGCAATCCGTCATTTGTCTGGCATTCCGGATTGCTGCTGCCTGAAGCAGAAATCCAGGTCAGTTATCTGAAAGACCTGGTGACCCTGGTCGATCCGGCGAATCCTTTTTCATTTATTGCCTATCTCGCCAAGCATAAACGATTATACCGGTTCATGAATGCCCGCTTTCATCAGGTTTTGCGGACCGAGTTTAATCAATATCTCAACTGGGTAAGCCGCTCGCTCGCCAATTTGAATTTTGATGAAGAGGTGGAATCTATTCATTTTGAACAATCCTCTTTTGTCGCCCGGACATCCAAAAGAAAAATCCGGACAAAACATCTCGTCCTGGGCAGCGGTTTGTCACCCTCTATTCCTGAATGTGCCAGGTTGAAAACAGGAAATAATATTTTTCACGGAAAGGATTACTTGTCCCATAGCCATCGCTGTCGTGGACGGCGGGTGGTTGTGATCGGAGGCGGTCAAAGCGGCGCGGATATCGTCAATCACCTGCTGAGTGACAGCGGAGCGCTGCCATCGGAACTGGTCTGGGCAACCAAACGAGCCATATTTTCGCCGATAGATGAATCGGTATTTGCCAATGAATATTTTACACCCGTGTATAATGATTATTTTTTTTCGCTGTCATCAGGTAAAAAAAGCCGGTTGCTGCAAGAACAGGTCCTGGCGAGCGACGGCATCTCCGCGCATTTGCTCGAATCCATCTACCGCAAGCTTTATTTTTATGAATTCATTGAAAACATGCCGCGCTTTTTCCGTTTTATCGGCAATCATGAGTTAACCAGCTTGAGCCGCAGCGGGAACTCGGTTGAAATCGGCCTGCGAATCTGTGACACCATAGAGCAGCGTCATTATGCTGCGGATGTTGTCATTCTCTGCACGGGATACCATTGGCAAATGCCGGCTTATCTTGAAGGTTTGCGGGACAGGATTCCTCTGGAAAATGGTCATTTCTGTGTGCGGAAAGATTATTCCATACACTGGTACGGACCTTCACAAAATCAGATTTATGTACAAAACGCGGCGCGCCACTCACACGGAATTGCCGATCCCAATCTTAGTCTGATGGCATGGCGCAGCGCCAGGATCATTAACAGTCTTGCCCAAAAAACGGTTTATGATATTGACAATGAAAGCACGGTCATGGAATGGGAGGGATTCTCCGGGTACCAGAATGAGGAAAGACAGTATGCCTGAAAACACTCCGATTCGTGAACCTCGTTTGCATCTGCAAGAGCGGGATCTCATTGCGCAAGGGGTTGACGTTCGCATGTTCGGGTTCGTTGAAAATGTCAGACCGCCATTTCATGCGGCCCGTTTTGAAGTGCTTCCTGGCTGCAGGACACCGCTGGATCAGCATAGCGTTCAAGAGTGCTGGATTATTCTGAAAGGATCAGGTCTGCTGGAACATGAAGGCAGACAATATCCTGTGATGGAATCTGATATCTTTTATTTCGCATCTTTTGAGCGGCATACTTTGATTAATGATCGTGATCGGGCTATCACGGTGTTATCAATATACTGGTAACCATTTTATGGCGCGAGAACAGGCTGATATTGTCATTGTGGGTGCGGGAATCACAGGCTGCGCCATATTTCATGAATTGTCAAAACGGAAGATGGGCAAGATCGTGCTGCTGGAAGCTTGCCGGATTGCCGGCAAGACAACGGGGCAATCGGGCGGCCTGATTCGTCAGTTTGCGCTGGAGCCGGCGCTGCGTGCGTGTCAGATAGAGGGATTTCAATATTATCATCGGTTTCATCGCGAAGTTGGATCATCCTGTTCATTTCATCAAACTGGTCTGATAAGCCGGATTTCGCGCGCATCCGTTAAATCATTACGAGTCTGTAAGAATGAATTAAACCCGGAACACTATCCAGTCATCTGGCATGATGACGGCGACACTATCCGTATTCACGAACCCTTGGCGGGATCAGTCAATCCGGTACAGACGAGTCAGGCATGGGTCAGCGCGGGGAAGGCGCACCATGGCGTTTGTTATGAAAACAGACCGGTATCCCGCATTCTCGGAGATACGACAGGGGTGCAGGGAGTCGAGACCTCCTGCGGTGAAATCCGCTCGGAGAAGGTGATTTTGGCCGCAGGGCCAATGACGCCTGCGCTGATGAGAACTGTTAATCTCGAATGCAAAATCCGGATAAAGTCGTTTCAGTATCATCTTTATCAGCGAGCTTCAACCCTGTTTGAAACCGCTCATCTTGACTTTATCAATGACTTTTATGTTTTGCCGCTTAGGGATGGAAATGTGCTTGCAGGCTGCCTGCATCAGGATGAACCTGTCATTCATGGATCTGACCCGCTTCCAGTCAATAATCATACTGCCTTTGAGCTGCATGTCTTGATAGCACAGCAATTTCCCGCATTGGAAAAGGCAGAGTATTCGGTTCACACCAGCGTAGATACCTTTACATGTGATGGTCGAACAGAAGTGAATGCAATAATGCCGGTCAAAGGATTGATTGTCGTTCCTCCCGCCAACGGCGGAGGTATCAAAACGGCGCCCGCCATCGCAAAGCGGATTACTGCCATGCTCATCCCGCACGGGACAGCTTAAGGTTTCTCCGTTAATAGTCATGATGTGTCGGCATTGCTCAGGATTATCCAGCCATTCGGATTTGAGAATTTACTCCGTGCTGATACTGATATACCCTATTTACATTACTAAAAGGTAAATTTCATGGAAGACTTAATTTATATTGGCATGGCGATTGTATTCTATACGTTCAGCTTCGTCCTGATCAATTTTTTTGATTTGCTCTCCCGGAGCGATGAACCATGAGTGTTTACAGCGCATCTGCTGTGATTGTCTTGGTATTATTCATCTATTTATTATTCGTAATAATGAAGCCGGAATTATTTTGAATTTCGCAAGAAAGGGATGATTGATGACAAACATGGGTTGGCTGCAGATTTTATTGTTTGTTTTTTCACTTCTGGCTTGCGTGAAGCCGTTAGGATGGTATATGGCGTCTGTCTATGAGGGACATCCGCGCGGCCCCGGTAAGCTGCTCCGTCCCCTGGAACGCTGGATATATCGCTTTTGCCGGATACGCGAAGACCATGAAATGACTTGGAAAGGTTATTTGTCTTCCATGCTGATTTTCAATCTGGCGGGATTGATGGCAGTCTATCTCATTCTGCGGGTGCAGTATTATCTGCCGCTTAATCCCCAGCATTTCAACGGCATGGCACCTGACCTCGCATTCAATACCGCTGTCAGTTTTTCCTCCAACACCAACTGGCAGGCCTACGCCGGTGAAGCCGCATTGAGTTATTTCTCGCAAATGTTCGCGCTTACGGTGCAAAATTTTCTCTCGGCTGCCACGGGAATGTCTTTGCTCATTGCCATGATTCGAGGCATAGCCAGGCATGAAAGCAAAAGTTTGGGAAATTACTGGGTAGACATGGTCAGGGGCATTCTCTATATATTGATGCCTCTTTCTTTGATTCTGGCCGTCATATTAACCTCTCAAGGAGTGATTCAAAACTTCAGGCCTTATTATCAATCAATCATTTCAATGCAGTCGTTCGTTTCACAACAATCGGCTCCAGGAAAAGCTGGAATGCCAGAGATGAATGAAAGAGATAACGATGCCGCGGAAGCCGGACATGTCACCGAACAAGTTATACCTATGGGTCCAGCGGCATCGCAAATTGCTATTAAGCAGTTAGGAACCAATGGAGGAGGTTTTTTTAATACAAATTCTTCTCATCCATTCGAAAATCCCACGCCATTAACCAATTTTTTTGAAATGCTGTCCATATTGTTGATTCCTGCGGCGCTTTGTTACACATTCGGTGTGATGGTGAATGATAGACGCCAAGGGTGGGCTGTTTTGTCTGCCATGTTTATTCTGTTTGTGCCGCTGGCTTGTTTGACCATTATCGTGGAGCAGAGCGGCAATCCCGCTCTGGTGTCTCTGGGTGTTGATCAGGCACCCGTGGCTGGCTATTCATCGGGTGGAAACATGGAAGGCAAGGAAGTCCGTTTCGGCATAGTGAATTCCGGACTTTGGGCGGCTGCCACGACAGCGGCATCAAATGGTTCGGTCAATTCCATGCATGATTCCTATTTGCCGTTGGGGGGGCTGGTTCCCTTGTGGCTCATGCACCTTGGTGAAGTGGTGTTTGGCGGTGTGGGATCCGGGCTGTATGGCATGTTGCTGCTGGTCATTATTACGGTATTTATCTCCGGACAAATGATAGGACGGTCGCCTGAATATTTGGGCAAGAAAATCGAGCCCTTCGAAATGAAAATGGCGGCGTTAGGTGTGTTGATCATGCCGGTGGCCGTGTTATTTTTTTCTGCTATTGCAGCTACAACGCGCATGGGCATTGACGCAGTCGGTAATCCTGGCGCTCACGGACTCACAGAAATGCTTTATGCATTCACTTCCATGGCGAATAATAATGGCAGCGCATTTGCAGGTTTGCGGGCTAATACGCCTTTTTATAACATGGCAGGCGGTATTGCCATGTTGGCAGGGCGCTACTGGATCGCCATTCCCGCGCTGGCGATCGCGGGATCGCTGGCGCGCAAGAAAATTGTTCCTGGCGGACTTGGCACGCTGCCTACGCATTCGCCATTATTTGTTTTTCTGTTGATCGGGGTTGTTATTTTGTTAGGAGCGCTGACATTTTTTCCTGTGCTTGCCCTGGGTCCTGTCGCTGAACATCTCATGCTGTGGAGTCAATATGGCCGCTAAACTTTCTATTTGGGACGCAGGCATTATCAGGCTTGCGGTACGCGATGCAGTATTCAAGCTGTCTCCCCATCATCAGATTCGTAATCCCGTGATGTTTTGTGTATATACCGGATCCATCCTGACTACTGTCCTGTTCATCCAGTCTATTCTCGGTGAGGAGGATATTACGCCCGGTCTGGGTTTCATGATCACGATATGGCTTTGGGTTACCGTATTGTTCGCCAATTTTGCGGAAGCAATGGCGGAAGGGCGTGGAAAAGCGCAGGCACAGGCATTGCGCAAATCACGCCGCGCCGTGCAGGCGAAGAAATTATCCAAACCAGCGCGGCATGCCAAAGTCACCATTCTTCAGTCAGGCGAGCTGCGCGCCGGCGATATTGTGCTGGTTGAGGCGGGTGATTTTATTCCCAGCGACGGTGAAGTGATAGAAGGGTGTGCCTCTGTCAATGAAAGCGCTATCACGGGTGAAAGCGCCCCGGTTATCCGCGAAAGCGGGGGCGACCGCAGTGCTGTCACAGGAGGCACGCAAATTATTTCCGACTGGTTAATTGTACGAATTCTATCGAATCCCGGAGAAACATTTCTTGACCGTATGATTTCCCTGGTTGAAGGAGCAAAAAGACAAAAAACACCTAACGAGCTGGCCTTGACTATCTTGCTTGCTGCGCTGACACTGATATTTCTTCTGGTTTGCTCCACTTTACTGCCATTTTCCCTGTATAGCCACATGGTCGCGGTGTCCGGCAAAACCGTCAGTGTGACTGTATTGATTGCATTGTTTGTCTGTCTCGCGCCCACAACGATTGGCGGATTGATGTCTGCGATTGGAATTGCCGGCATGGATCGCCTTATTCAAGCCAATGTCATTGCCATGTCTGGCCGTGCCATTGAAGCGGCGGGCAATATCGATGTCTTGATTCTGGACAAGACCGGAACGATCACGCTTGGAAACCGGCAGGCGACGGAATTCCTTCCAGCTGAAGGCGTAAGCATGGAAACGCTTGCGGACGCGGCACAGCTTGCTTCTCTTGCGGATGAGACGCCTGAAGGACGCAGCATTGTGGTGTTGGCCAAGGATAAATATAATTTGCGTGGACGGGAAATCGCCGAGATGCAAGCCACTTTTATTCCATTCACCGCGCAGACCCGCATGAGCGGCGCCAATTTGCCTGGCAGACAGATACGCAAGGGTGCGTTACAGGCGATTGAAAGTTATGTTTCAGAAATGGGAGGAACTTTTCCTCAATCCGTTCTGAGGAGCGTGGAACTGATAGCCCGCAAGGGGAGTACGCCGCTTGTCGTTGCTGATGGCGCCAGAGTATTAGGTGTGATTTGTCTCAAGGATATTATCAAGGGGGGCATCCGCGAACGTTTCGCGCAATTGCGGCAAATGGGAATCAGAACGATCATGGTGACGGGAGATAATCCCTTGACTGCCGCCGCCATCGCTGCGGAAGCAGGAGTGGATGATTTTCTTGCGAATGCCACACCGGAAGACAAGCTTAAACTCATTCAGCGTCTGCAGTCAGAAGGCCGACTGGTCGCCATGACTGGAGATGGAACCAATGATGCGCCCGCTTTGGCTCAGGCGGATGTCGCTGTCGCGATGAATACCGGCACCCAGGCGGCGAAAGAAGCGGGAAATCTCGTGGATCTGGATTCTAATCCCACCAAGCTGATTGAAGTTGTCGAGATCGGGAAACAACTGCTAATGACTCGCGGTGCATTGACGACGTTCAGTATTTCCAATGATGTCGCGAAATATTTCGCGATTTTGCCGGCGGCATTTGCTGCCACTTACCCCGAGTTGAACACATTGAATATTATGCACCTCGCGACACCGTCCAGTGCCATTCTTTCCGCGGTAATATTTAACGCGCTTGTGATCGTGTTACTGATCCCGCTCGCGCTGCGGGGAGTGGGCTGGCAGCGGGTTAGCGCAGCGCGTTTATTACGCCGCAATGTTTTTATCTACGGGTTCGGGGGATTGGTTGTTCCGTTTGCCGCAATCAAACTGATTGACTGGATTCTGGCGGCAGCGGGAATTGTTTGAATATGCGGCAAGAGGATATTCACGGTGTTTAAATTTGCGAATCAGATCAGAACGGGAATCAGATTGATGATCGTGATGACCATACTGACCGGCATGATATATCCTCTGGCAGTGGCGGGATTAGCCTATTTGTTTTTTCCCTGGCAATCCGGCGGCAGCTTGATTGCGGAGCGAGGCAGGATCATAGGCTCGGCGCTTATCGGACAAGTGTTTACGGATCCGCGATATTTTTGGGGGCGTCCTTCCGCGACAGAGCCTTTTCCCTATAACACAGCATTTTCAAACGGTTCCAATCTCGGGCCCGGCAATCCTCAGCTGCTTGAAGCAGTCAAGGCGCGTGTGCAGCGATTACGCCAGTTTGATCCGGGCAATCAAAGCCTTGTTCCTGTGGATCTGGTCACGACTTCAGGAAGCGGCCTGGACCCTGATATCAGTCCTCTGGCTGCCTATTACCAGGTTCACAGGGTTGCGCTTGCCCGCAATCTGCCAGACGGTATGGTTCAACAACTGGTCTAGAGCGTCATACGCGGCCGCCTGTTGGGAATATTAGGCGAACCCCGCGTGAATGTATTAGAATTGAATACGGCGCTGGATAAATTGCATGGAATGTAGAGATTATTTCGCGGCGCCTCATTTCCCTGGTTGAGGACTGATTGCAGCGGTCAAAAAAGGACAGGTGATGATTCAAGATCGGCCGAATCCGGAAACATTATTGCGGCGCGTTCAGGATGAAGAAAGACAGGAGCGTCGCGGCAAACTGAAAATTTATCTTGGTGCCGCACCGGGTGTGGGTAAAACCTATACCATGCTGCAAGATGCGCTTGCCAGGCGTTCGCAAGGCCTGGATGTTCTGGTCGGTATCGTTGAATCACACGGCCGCAAGGAGATTGAATCCTTGCTTGACAAATTGGAGGTCTTGCCCAGGCTCGCGGTTGATTATCATGGGCGTCAATTACATGAATTCGATCTTGACGGGGCATTGAAGCGCAATCCGGGGTTGATTTTAATCGATGAAATGGCGCATACCAATGTGCCGGGCTCACGCCATGCAAAACGCTGGCAAGACATCAAGGAAATTCTTGACCGCGGCATTGATGTTTATACCACTCTTAATGTTCAGCACGTGGAAACCTTGAATGATGTCGTTTCACAAATCATCCACACCCGCATCAAGGAAACAGTTCCGGACGCCATGCTGGAAATGGCTGATACCATCGAATTGGTGGATTTGCCTCCGGAAGACTTGCTGAAGCGGCTTCAGGAAGGGAAAGTCTATTTTCCCAAGCAAGCAGAACTTGCCGCAGAAAACTTTTTTCGTAAAGGAAATCTGACAGCGCTTCGCGAGCTGGCCCTGCGTGTCACTGCGGAACGCGTAGGTGCGCAAGTCTTGCTATACAGGCAAGGTCAGGGCATTAAACATATCTGGCCAACCAGGGAAAAAATCCTGGTTTGTGTCGGCACAAGAGTGGAATCCGCCAAATTGATACGCGCGGCGCGACGCATGGCAACCAAATTACAAGCGGATTGGATCGCGGTTCACGTGGATACGCCGCGAGTCCGGCTGTCAGAGGAAGAATCTTTTCAGGCCATGCAAAACCTGCGTCTGGCGGAGAAGCTGGGAGCCGAAACACGTATTCTCACAGGCTTTGATGTGGTCAAGGAAATCATGGATTTCGCACGCGAGCAAAATATAACACTGATCATGGTGTGGAAGCATATTCGCTCCCGTTTGCGGGATTTGCTGTTCAGGAGCCTCGCGGATGAATTAACCCGGCGCAGTGGTGAAATTGATATTTACACTGTCACCAGTGAGACGCGGGATGATAAAATACTTGAAGCATTTGCACCGGCGTCACGCTCCCGCCAGGATAAAATACCCTGGCGCGTCTACGGAATATCTTTTGCGACCGTCATTCTGGCTACATTGATTAATTCGACTTTGTATGCAGGCATTGATGTGGTTAACCTGATTATGGTGTATTTGCTAGGCGTTACCTTTGTGGCCTTATTCGGCCAGGTGGGACCTTCAGTCATGGCGTCGGTGCTGAGCGTGCTGGCTTATGATTTCTTTTTTATTCCGCCCTATGATAGTTTTGTCATCACTGACATACAGTATTTTTTCACCTTGATGGTCATGCTGCTCGTCACGCAAGTGATCAGTCATCTGGCAGTCCGGACCCGCCAACAGGTTGAAGTCGTCAGGCTGGTGCAACATGAAACTGCCGTTTTGCATACATTGAGCCGTCAATTGGCGAGCACGCGCGGCATTGACAAACTGCTAGGCATCGCTGTTCGTTATATTGGCGAAGTATTTGATTGCGAAGTGCTGGCCTTAATGCCTGAAAATGACAGGCTTGGCATTCGGGTAGGGTACGGCATGGAACCTGTGCTGAGTACAAAAGAACAGGGCGTGGCGCAGTGGGTGTATGATCTGGGACAAATCGCCGGACTGGGAACAGATACACTGCCATTTTCCGATGCCTTATATGTTCCCCTGCTCGCATCGCAAAGCGTGATTGGTGTCTTGCGTATTCGCCCGACTGAAACCGGCCGCTTATTCACGTCGGACCAGGTTCATTTGCTGGAGTCATGCGCGAATCAGATTGCCCTTGCGCTGGAAGTGGACCGGATCCAGGAACAGGCAAAAAAAACCGAATTACAAAGCGAGACTGACCGGGTGCGTCTCGCCCTGCTGCAATCCGTGACACATGATTTGCGCACGCCTCTGGTCGCCGTGATGGGATCCGCCAGTACGCTCATGGAAATTGGTGATGAACTCGATGCTGGTGCTATCAAGAAGCTGGCGAGCGACATTTACTTTGAAGTTGAACAATTCAGCCGGCTGATCAACAACTTGTTGCAAATGACCTACCTGGAAGCAGAGTCGGTTGTATTGCAGATTGAACCGCACGCCTTGAGCGATGTGATCCACGCGGTGGTGAAATCCCTAAGTAAAAAGATTGGCAAAAAGCCCGTACATATTAAATTACCCGCTGATATGCCCGCCGTTCCTTTTGATAACACACTGATTCAGGAAGTGTTCATCAATTTGCTTGATAATGCTATCAAGTTCACTCCTCCGGAATCACCCATTGAAATCTCAGTGGTTCTGGAAAAAGAAAGAGTTTTGGTCAGTGTGGAAGATCATGGGCCGGGGATCGTGTTTGACGAGGTCAATAAGTTGTTCGAAAAATTTTATCGTGGCCGACTATTGACCACGGAACGCGGATTGGGGCTGGGTCTTGCCATTTGTTATCGCATTATCAAGGCCCATGGAGGAGAAATATGGGCTGAAAACCGGCCCGATGGCGGTGCGGTATTCCGGTTTACCTTGCCTTTGGAAAGCAAAAAGAAATAAAGCATTCTGCGGCAGTTTGCAGCCGATCATGGTTCGGTGTTTTCGCTATTTATAACCAGCTGTTGCAAAATCTTAAGCAACGCCTGCTGATCGAGTTTTTTAATGGAATCAAAAAACCCGGAGTCTACTTTTTCGATTATCGATACCATTCTAGCCGTAACCATTTGACCGGTTCTGGTCAGGCGCACGCATTTGGCGCGTGAATCTTTCTGATTTTCCTCACGCATGACCAGGCCGTGCTCAACCAGTTTTTTAAGCGACTTCGACACAGTCATTTTATCCAGCCTGGACTGGCGTACGATCAGGCTTTGTGAAACCTCTTGTTTTTTGCTTTCAAACCATAAGGTGATGGCAAGAATGACAAACTGGGCATGCGAAATGCCAAATGGATCAAGTGCATTTTTGATTTTGCGCTGCCACGTTATCGTGGTTTGCCAGAGCAGAAATCCGGGGCTGTCCTCCGGCTTGTCAAAACCAAATGTGTTCTTAATCATGCGAGGCCTTCGCGAGCTCAGCCAGCGCGTCCATTTGTCTTGGAACAGCTTTCGCGACATTTTTCGCTACCAGATGTGTCCAGAGCAGGCCAAGCGGCCCTGTGACAGTGATCGTATTCGTGATTCTCAGCCCATCCGGCGTTTCTTCGAGATGATGATAATCATGCATGGTCGCGCCAAAGAATGTGCAATAGTCCGTGAACGTCTCATATGGAACCACTTCTGACAAGATGATTTTTACTTTCGGTCCGCCCACGGGTTTAAGAATGAATTGACTATCTTTTGCGAAAGCACCCTGCATCTGACAATATTCCAATTCTGTGTCCCATCGCGGCCAGTTGTTGACATCCGTCCATAACTTCCATACGGCTTCTTTCGTCACTCCCGGATAAATCTTGCTGCAAGACTGAGTCCACATGGCATTCTCCCATTTTGGTAAAAATGCATATTATATGCAAGTTTACTAAATGTCAATCTGGATGGCGGGTTGTCACGCCTGCCATCAGTTCGTGAGGCCGATTTTCTGGTACCGTTCTTTCAGGAAGTCGCCGAATGTAATGTCCTGTGGGAGTTCGTGAGAAGAGGGCGTGACTTTGCATTTATCCAGCACACGCAGCACGCACTCGAACGGGAGGCTGCCAAAAAACGGGATCGAATAGCGATGCGAAGTATCCTGCCGCGGCGGATTGATTACCCGGTGTGTGGTACTGGGTATGACTCCATTAGTGATGCGGCTGAGTGTGTCGCCGGAATTAATGATGGCGGCATTGTCGGGCACCACCACATCCAGCCAGTTACCCTGACGGTTCTTGATTTGCAGCCTGGCATGGGTCGCGCGCGGGATGATCGTCATCAGGCTGATATCTTCATGCGGCGCCGAGCGCAAGGCTCCCGGATGCGTGTGCTGCGGATCGATGGGCGGATAATGCAGGATGCGCATCACGCCGTGGCCGGGTGCCATCATATTCGATAAAAGAGCGTGCTGGTTTTCGTCTTCATAGCCCAAATAAATGGCGGTTGCCTGCAGGCAAAGCTTTAAGGCGTTTTCCAATTCAGTGTAAAGCGCCATCATGGTATCCCGGAAACCGGGCAGGAGCGGCCACAACGCCTCTGGCTGGGAAATACCGGTGGTCTGGTAGAATTCTTTCAAGTCCATCACGCTGGTGTATTTCGCGTGCTCGGTACCAAACGGTATAAATCCTCTATGCCCGTCGGGTGAACGTTCCCGCTGCTTGATGGCGTCGGGTTGTGCAAAATAGGTTTCAGCCATGGCATAGGCTTGCGAAATGGTTTCCGCACGCAGTCCGATATTGGTCACCGCCACAAATCCGGTTTGCTGTAATGCCAGTCCGAATGCTCGTGCGGTGGCGATTTTTTGTTTTGTCGCGCCGTGGACAAAGTCATGCATGTCTATCCATGCTATATGTTGAGAAGCGTTATGATGTGGTGTGGTCATGATGGTCAAGTCCGGTAATAAGTAGCGTGGAAGTTGAATAATACCACTTGCCATTCAAGAGGCGAAGGCATGGCCCGGCGTATGGCGATGATTATGTGAAAGTATCGTGTATTCGCGGGTTGGCAATCTTAAGATTGCCTTAAGATTTGAATGCTACATTCAAGGCTCTCATTGTTAATTAGGATAAATGTAACAAAGAGAATGTCTTACGGATTCAAAATTTTAAAGGAGATATGACCCATGCCCGCATTTCAGTTTTTACCTTTCAAAGACCTTGGTGATAAACTGGTCAAATTATTCGAAGATGAATATCAAAAATACGCTGATTTGAAACAAGAAGTTCCGGCAAAACGTGAAGCGCAAATGCAGGAACTGAGTGATCTGTATGAACACTTGCGTACGATGACATCCGCCACAGATTCACAAAGACTGCTGAAAGATAACAGCAGCAAACTCGATGAATATTACCGCCGTTTGAACGAATTGGATGAATTGGCAGAATTGTCTGCTGAGCAGAAAAAAGAAAAAGATGAATTAACTGCCAAAAAAGATGCATTGTTACGGTTTGATATCGAATTACGCAAAACCAGACATGATGATCTGGCTGTCGAGCAAGCCCTGAGAATAATGTCGGATGAACAAAAAGCAAAAGTCATGGTAGGTGCCTTGCTGGTTCTTAAACAAAAGATTAAAGCCGAGTATGAGCAAGGACTTGCCAACGCGTTCATTAACCTTGCGGCGTACATGAGACTGGTAAAGGAAAACAAACCGGAAAACAGTCGGTTGTATACTGGCATACCCGCGGCCATTGGCATGTCGGACGAAAATGTTCTGGATGAAGCATCCGAAAAAGAAGCTCTGGCGGCTTATAATCAATTCGTGGGTGTCATGAAAGACCTTGGAAATAAAGTGAAACCTGCGGCGGTTGATGCTGGGGTTGACGCTTCTCATCTTGACACAACCAAGCTGAAAAAAGCTGCGACAGTTGAAAAACAGGCGAAGCTGGTCATGAAAGATTTGACTGTTGTTCCGGTGGAACCTGAGCTGGCTCCGTCCAAAGAAACCAATTCTTCAGCTAAAATCAAGGCCATGATGGCAGCCAGAGAGTACACGCCTGAGTTGATCAGATCGTTTGACGCCGCCAGACTCAACCACGTTGTTCCAAACGAACAAGTACCTCAGTTGGGCGTTGTAAGAGAACCCACTGAGCAGGAATCTGTGCGTGTTCAAGTAAAAGAAGCGGAAGCCGGCAAGAAGGCAAGTCCCCATCGCGCAAAATGGAGAGAAAATGATGAAGGCGAATGGGTCAATCACAGTCATCATAAGCAATTCGATGTGAAATACCATGAAGAAGATACCGCGAAAGTCAAAGCGGCATGGAAAGGTGTGAAAGAACCTCACATCAGGGAAATGACGGAAGTCATGTTTCATAGGGATGTCAAAAATGATCTCACCGGATTCAACAAAAGAAAGCTCAAACATGTTGAACCCAATGTGAAGAGTGATGTGGCGGTTGTGGCGGATGACAACGGGCCGCAAATTCGTCACGGCATGTAATATTTCAGCACTACCATCCTGATGAGTACAGGAATTAACGGTGTCTTCGGGCACCGTTTTTTTTGGTGTTCCTGCTTTAATCCGGGCGGCCAAGTTGCTTCTGCATCTGCCGCACGGCTTTATCCCAGGATTTGACCAGACGGTCTGCCCGTTCCATCCGGCATAATGAACTCGCCTGGCCTGACCATAGCGACAGATAGTCCAGTTGGTTTTTTTTCGCAGCGGTGTCCCGGAGCGGCTTGGTCAGCGCGTGTTGCGCGGGATAATCCAGGATTTCTTGTTCATGCTCATGCATCTCTTGAATGAAGCGGTTGCGCAATCCGCGGGCGAGTTTGCCGGAAAATACTCGTGTAAGCACCGTGTCCTGGTCTTGCGCATGCAGCAAGGCTTGCTGGTATCTTGGATGGGCTTTTGCTTCGGGGCAGGTGATGAAAGCCGTGCCCATTTGCACGCCGGATGCGCCGAGTAAAAGCGCAGCAAGAATACCCCGCGCATCCATGATCCCGCCAGCCGCGATCACAGGCACCGAAACAGCGTCTGCCATTTGCGGGATGAGCGCCATGCCGCCTATGAGCGATTGTTCGCCGGGAGTGAGGAAACTGCCGCGATGACCGCCTGCCTCATATCCTTGCGCGATAACCATGTCTATCCCTTTTTTTTCCAGCAATCGCGCTTCTGCGACCGAAGTTGCCGTACCTATCATGCGGACTTGTTGGTGTTTCAATTTCTTGACCCAGGCGGCAGACAGTACGCCAAATGTGAAACTAAACACGGGAATATTTTCTTCCAGTATAACTTGCAATTGTTCTTCAAATGACGGGACATAAGGAGGCTTGACAGGCTTGATGACACTCGCCAGAGCGGGATACAGTTTTCTGAGACGGCTGGTCATGGCATTCATCTGTTTTGTGGTCACAAGGGGTTCGCGCGGGATGAATAAATTGACGGCAAACGGCCTGTCAGTGAGACTGCGGATATCTGCTATGGCTTTTCGCATGTTTTCCGGCGTCATGTATCCGGCACCCAGCGAACCTAACCCTCCCGCATTGGAAACGTTTGCGATTAATTCGGCTGATGTGATGTTCCCAGCCATGGGCGCCTGAATCAGCGGAAGATCAATTTTCAAAAGCTTGCTGACCGAAGTTCGAGGCCACATAGTCACTCCATGCTAATTGAAACGATATCCCAGGGTTTCATCCAGCCAGTCAAAAACACGTTGATGATATAAAGTGCGCGCCAAGGCTTCACAATGACCGCCCGCGCCTTCGGCACGGGTAAAACGAAGCAGCGTCTTGGGTGCTTGTATTGCTTCATAGAGAGCGGGCGCGCTTTGAGAAAGCGGATCGCCTTCAGAACATGCGATCAAGGCAGGACAGCGGATGTGTTTGGCTACAGAGGAGACTTCAAAGTCGCGCATGATGCGCAAGTAGTCAAACAGGGAGTCTGCGTGATGCACCCATTTGCCGCGCTGCAATAAACGCCAGCGTGTGACGGGATCTGCGCTATTATTTTCTATGGCTTGCTCAATTGGTGTGAATACTTTCGGATCTATATGTGGAAAGTTCGCCTTGTCATCCGGCTTAAGCGGCAGTGTTTGGATGACGGCATTCATTGCGGGACCGAGGTCCCACACGCCCGGGTCTGCCACCAAGGCAGCTATCCTGTGTTCAAATGCCGCCGCACGCGGTGCCAGAAATCCGCCAAAACTCCAGCCTGCCAGCACCATTTTCTGCGGGTCAATTTCAGTCCTGGTTAAGGCATAATCAATGACAGGACGGACGACAGTTTCCCAGTCTGGGCGCATGGGCACATCATCACGAATCAGATTTCGTCCTTGTCCCGGGCCATCGAATAACAGGCAATGATAACCGCGCCGGACAGCCGCGGGGACGTGATTGAAATACATTTCCTGGATGTTGGAATCATATCCATTGGTATGTATGAGTGTCGGTCCTGGGCGCCCGGAATGATCGGCTTTTATAAAATAGGCTGGCAGAGTGATATTTTCGAATGGAATTTCCAGGCACTCAATCGCTGGCGAGAAAAGCCGGGCTGCCTTCTGAAAGGTTTCGCATTCCCGTGAAAACGCGTGCGTGAGACGCGGGTCCAGCGGCCTGCCAAACAAGGGCATGTAGGAGGCGTGAAAGTAGGTGGTTGCTCTCAAATAGGCTTCACGGGCGCTGACGAGATGGTGCCTGGCCAGACAATCATCTCCTGTTTTGGCAAGCCGGTCAGCGATGGCCAGCCATTCCTGATACCAGATATCCACAGGGTGATTGCCTATGCGTTCGACGGCAGATAAACACTCGCCTATGTCAGCCCCTCCGTAGACGCAGCGTGTCAGTGCTCGTTGTGCGAACATGTCATAAAACGCATTATCGGTCAGTAAACCCATAGAGTGGTATTCCCGGTATTGATTTGGTCGTTTGGAGCCAGAGTTATTATAGCGCATTTCATCCGGATTGGACTCTGAAAGTGCATGCGCGGCTCCGGTCATGAGCCGGATAACAGAATCACTTTGCAATTCGATTGTATGGATGATAAAAAATTACGTACGCTGTCCGTAACCGATGTGTTGAAAGGGATGAATCAATGAAGTATGTCACGGATTTGAAAAAGGTCAATTTATCCAGTATCGCCCTGGTCGGAGGCAAAAATGCTTCCACGGGCGAGATGATTCAAAACCTTGTCAAAATGGGAATCAGAACACCTGGCGGTTTTGCGACCACCACGGAGGCTTTTAACCTTTTTCTTTCTCAAAATCATCTGGATCGTGATATCAGTAAGTTGATCGCGAAAGTCAAGTCAGCGAATATCAAGACCTTGAACAAAATCAGTGCCCTGATACAGCGCAAAATCATGTCAACGCCGTTTCTTCCGGAGTTTGAAGCCGAAATTAGCAGTGCTTATAAGAAGCTGCGCCAGCCTGCGGTTGCAGTCAGGTCTTCTGCCACGACGGAAGACCTGGCATCCGCTTCGTTTGCTGGCGCTCAAAAGACATTCCTGAATGTCAGAGGCTTAAAAAATTTGCTGCGCGCCGTCAAGCTGGTGTATGCCTCGCTCTACACTGCCCGCGCGATTGCTTATCGGTATGACAAGCGTTTTGATGATGTCCATAGCGCCATATCAGTGGGAGTCCAGCCCATGATACGCAGTGACAAAGGCGCATCTGGTGTGATTTTTACGATAGATACGGAATCCGGTTTTGATAAAGTGATTATTATTAATGCTACCTACGGATTGGGAGAAGCGATTGTACAAGGCAGTGTCAATCCTGATGAATTCATCGTATCCAAGCCTTTGCTGGAAGAAGGAAGATTTGCGATCCTGCAGCGCAAACTGGGTGAAAAAGCTTTAAAAATGATTTACACCGCAGACAGTAATCCTGAAAAATCGATTAAATCCGCCATCGTACCGAAAAAGGACCAGCTGCGTTTCTGCATTACGGACAGGGAGATTGAAAGACTTGCCAAGCAGGCGCTCATTATAGAAAAACACTACGGGAAACCCATGGACATAGAATGGGCCAAGGATGGATTGAATGGCCAGCTGTATATCCTGCAGGCCAGGCCTGAAACCGTGGTCAGCCAGATGAATCGTGAACAGGGTATTGAGCGTTATGCTCTTGCTGGTAAAGGAGAAGTGCTGTCCAGGGGGCAGAGTATTGGCCAGCGTATCGGCAAGGGTCGTGCCCGCGTTATTTCCGACCCTAAAAAAATGCATGCCGTCAAGCCGGGAGATGTGCTGGTCACCGATATGACGGATCCCGATTGGGAGCCTATCATGAAGACAGCCTCGGCCATTGTGACCAATCGCGGAGGCCGTACCTGCCATGCCGCCATCATTGCGCGCGAATTGGGCGTGCCTGCTGTGGTTGGATGCGGGGATGCCACACGCATGATAAAAGATAACCGGAACGTGACAGTGTCATGCGCGGAAGGCGAGATTGGATATGTTTATTCCGGAGATATTCCTTATACGATAAAAAAAGTCACCGTGAAAGACATGCCCAAAATTCCGGTCAAACTATGCATGAACATTGGAAACCCTGAAAAAGCCTTTATCAATCGTTTTCTGCCTAACCATGGCGTCGGTTTGGCGCGCCTTGAATTTATCATTGGCACCATGATTGGCATTCATCCCAATGCGGTGATTGCGCATAAAAAGCTGAAGGGATCTGTCCGGCAGGCTATTGCTGACAAGACGGCTGCTTACAAGAATCCCGTTGAATTCTACATAGAAAAATTACGAGAAGGCATTGCAGTCATTTCGGCGGCGTTTTATCCGCAAGATGTCATTTTTCGGTTTTCAGACTTCAAGTCGAATGAATATGCAAACTTGCTGGGCGGTGATTTATTCGAACCATTGGAGGAAAATCCGATGATCGGATTTCGCGGCGCATCGCGTTACCGGGATAAAAAATTTATCAAGTGTTTTGAGCTGGAGTGCATGGCATTTAAACGTGTTCGTGATCAAATGGGCTTGGTGAATGCGCAATTGATGATTCCTTTTGTCAGGACAGTGGAAGAGTTGCGGGATGTCATGACATTGATCGCGTCATATGGATTGAAACGGGGTGAAAACGGCTTGAAGATTTATATGATGTGTGAAATTCCTTCGAATGTGTTACTGGCGTCGGAGTTTCTGAAACAGGTGGACGGCTTTTCCATAGGATCAAACGACTTGACTCAGTTGACGCTGGGGCTGGATCGTGATTCCAGTCTGGTTTCTAATCTTTTTGACGAACGCGACGCATCAGTAAAAGCCTTGCTTCATCAGGCCATATCCGAGTGCAATAAACAGGGCAAATATATTGGAATCTGCGGTCAGGGTCCCTCTGACCACCCTGATTTTGCCGCATGGCTCATGCATGAGGGGATACAATGCATGTCATTGAATCCGGACACTATCATTGAAACCTGGCTGATGCTCGCAGAAAAAAACCGCCAGTAAAACAGCAAGGTCAGGACATTTCAAGCTATCAATCGCTGCTATTCTGACCGGTTATTCGACGGTGACGGATTTGGCCAGATTACGTGGCT